>DATENM010000063.1 GCA_035275065.1 Blastocatellia bacterium | reverse complement strand
CATTGTCAGCAAGGGTTCGCTCAAGCGGGCGAATCGAGGTCATCGTCGCTTTCCTCCTCAAGTTTTTACAGTGCTTGAAAAGGATAAAGCTGCGGTGGCCTTTTATGCATTTTCAAAGATCATTTTTGTCCTGTACTAAGGTATATTGCATAACAATTAGGTTGACAGTTCAGATTGAAGTTATATACTCCAACCAGCCAACACTTGGTTCTGATGTTCCAGCAGGGCAATTCAAGCCATTCGCGCAAATTGCCCCAAGACGGCCAATGTCATTGTCTATCTGAAGGCCCGTTGTTTTATGGCCATATGAAGTTTGCAATTGAGCAAGGCCTTTTGCAGTGTCATCACAATTGAAAGGTACGAGTATGCTCGCATCAAACGCATCGGCTGAGAACAGCCAGGCGAACGAACAAAAAGAACCGGATACGGAAATGGACTGGTCATTCGCCAATCTGAAGCCCTCGCAGACGCTGTGGGGGCCGCATGGCTATCATCGCTACCCGGCCAAGTTCATTCCGCAACTGGTGCGCTGCCTGATTGAAGGCTACTCAACGGCTCATTCACTGGTCGGCGATCCCTTCCTCGGTTCGGCAACCACCGGCATAGAAGCCTTGCGCACCGGGCGGGCTTTCTGGGGAGCGGACATTAACCCGGTGGCGCTGCTGATCAGCCGAGCGAAATGTCATCCGGTCGATTCCGAGGAGATTAAGAGATGTTGGCGGCGCTTAGATCAACGACTCGAATGCTTGCCGCAGATTGGCCGGCGGGCGCTGACAACGGCTGAGACATCCGCAATCCAGGCCATTGACATTTCGCGAGCCAGCGCGGAAGAGCGGCTGGCTTACTGGTTTCCAACTACCTACAGAGCGACCCTGGAGCAATTGCTGCACGTGATTACCAGGTTGCGCAACGCCGCTCACCGCACATTCTTCTTGTGCGCCTTTTCTAACATTCTGCGGGGCTGCTCGATCTGGCTGAGCGGCAGCACCAAGCCGCAGAAAGACCTCGCCAAGATTCTCAGTGGCCCCCTGGACAGTTTCCGCCGCCAGGTGCGTGATATGCTCCGCCGCAATGATCTTTACTGGACGGACTTGACTGGCTCACACCTGAACCCATCGGATGTTTCCTCGTTGTGCGCCCTTGAGCTTCAAGATGCGCGACGCTTGCCACTGAGCGATGGCCATCTTGACCTGATCGTCACCAGCCCGCCTTACGCGACCTGCTATCAGTACCTCGAACTTCATCAACTGACGCAACTGTGGTTTGAAAGACATCATCTCATCGAGTCGAGTGATCTGCGCCATGCCTGCATCGGCGGAAAGGGCATTTCTGCCCGTGAAGGCGATGGCGCCTGTTTGTCTACAAGGTCTAAAGCCGCAGACCATGCATTAGCACAGCTGGCCGCGCCGCGTCAGGGCTCTGTGGCCAGTACAGTGGATCGAGAAGTGCGGGCGCTGCGATATTACTTTCAGGATATGCGGGCGGCCATCAGCGAGATGGCGCGCGTCACCGCAAGAGGCAAATACCTCGTCCTGATCATCGGCGATTCGACTAAGCGCGGGATCAACATCCCGACATCGGCGGCGCTTTCCGAGATGGCTCTGGCGTCGGGATTCGAGTTGCAGCGAAAGATTGTGCGCCAGGTCCCGGCACGCGTCCTGGTCAGCACCAGAGACAAGAAGACGGGCCGCTTCTCTTCGGCAGCGCAGAGCGATACGCGCGTCTATCCCGAAGAGGACATCTTGATTTTCAAGCGCGGCCCGCGCTCGCATTGATGGTAAGACCTCATGGACGAAAGCGCCTTTCAACAGCCGACGGCCCAACAGCTATCTGCCTTTGCGCAAGGCGACCCGATTGCGAAAGACGAGATTGCTCATCTGGTCTTGCTGCAACTGGCCCGCTGGGCCTGGAGTCATTACGCGAATCTGCCGCGAGATGAGGTGCAGAGCATTGTAAACAGCGTGCTCGCAGAAATCCTTCGCCACCCGGAACGCTACGACGCGGGTCAAGCCAGTTTCACCACCTATGCGATTCATCTGCTCAAGCTGCGATTGGCGAGCCTTTACCATGCCTTGCAGAAAATCAAAGCGTTTCGGGACTCAGCTTGCGAAAATCTGCTTCAGCCGGCGTATAACCCTATAGACACAGTAGAGCTCGACCGGCGCATCGAGCGCGATCAGTTTTTCGGCGCGGCGGTCGAGCGGCTGGAGGGCGCAGAGAAAGAGTTTCTCCGTTTGATCTTGCAGGGTGAAAAGCAGCAAGCGGCATTCGCGCAAGTCCTGGCTCGTTATGGCGCGATCAAGCCTGCGGGGCGGGAAGTAAAGAATGTGAAAGCCCGACTGCTGCGCAAGCTGCAAGCCTTAACTGATGAGATGGGCTATGAGGCAGACGATTTGATAGGCGAGTAAAGGCGAGAAGATGGTGAATAACAGCGACCATACGGACGACGAAGAGATTATGGCTTCCTGGTATGCCTATGCAGCGGATGAGCCGGGTTTTGTCGGCTACTGGCTCGGCCTGCTGCGCGAGCGGCAGAGCGTTACGGCAGATGAACAGGCGAACGAATTTGGCACCGATGAGGTGGTGTTTCACCGGCTTCAGGCAATGCCGCTGCCGCGCGAACAGGCACTCGCGCGTGACGCCCATCGAATTGCCGAATGCTGCCATCTGAAGAATCCTATAGCGTTTGTGCAGGCCATGATTCTGGCGCGCAGTCTTGAGCTCGGGGCAGACCGCCCAGCGGTTCAGGAATTCTATCAAGCCGCTTTTGATGAAGAAGAGCTGGAGTAGCCGGCGCTACAGCATCAGATCAGTCCACAAGCCGAGTCTCAGGTTTTGAAAGGAAGGCGATGCGCGACAGCCCGCCAATGCAGCGCGTTTTTTCGATGATCGCCGCGCTCGCGGATCTTCTGGCCGAACGACCGGAAGGCGAATTTCATGTTTTGCCCCGTGATGTCGAACGCCTCATCACCTACGGCCTGGAGATTCCCATCAAAAGAATGCTGCCGCTCACCTTCCGCGAAGCCTTCCGCTACCTCTGCATCCTTCGTGGAGAAAGCTTTCAGCCGCCAGTCCTGTCTATCGTGGATCGCCGGCTTTATGGGCTGCTTCACATCGGGCCGCCGTGCAACATCATCTTTATTCGTGACCGGCTGTCGCCGCAGACTCACACCTACGTGCTGGCTCACGAGTTGGGGCATTTCCTCGCGGATGTCTTCCGCGTTCAGCAGCTCTGGCTGCGATCATTGCCTGAGCAGAAAGATGCCATCGAGCGCGCCTTCGCCTGGCGCGAGTGCGACGCGCGGCTTGAGCTATACGCCTTTATCAAAGGGCTGCCGCCGCGGCCTAGAGAGATCATGAATAGAGGCCAGGCGATCAGCCCGGAAACGGTCGAGCGCGAGATACAGGCTGACCTGTTTGCGCGCGAGCTGATTGCGCCGTGGGATGTGGTTTCACCACTCATGCAGTCCCACGACAAAGCCCAAATGGTGACTCTGCTTTACGAGAAGTTCCAATTGCCGCGCCGGATTGCCGAAAGCTATTTTGAAGATTTACGGCGCTACCTTGCGCCGCAGCCAAACGTTATCGCTGGACTTTTCGCTGGGCTGCTAGCTTCTGCGGACAAAAGCCGCCAGTAAGTTTTCTTTCCATCGCGAGAAAATGGCTGATAAACGCGGTATAACCTTTTGAGCACGGAGAGTCAGGTTCAGGCAACCGCATCCGTCTCGGCTCACGCGATTGGCTGCCAAAATGCGAAGGGAGTAATACCGCATGCTCGCTGTCGACCCAGAGGGCGCAACCAACCCGAATTCGGAATCGGAAGTCGATGAAACCTTCGACAACAGTCTCGACTTCGAGAGCATCATCGATCCGGCCAGTTGGAAGCCACCGGGCGAATACTATCAAACCATGCCGGCGGCGGCGCGCGCCACGGTCAGCCGTGTAGTCGAATCCGACGGCCAAGTGCGCCGCGAGCTGCGCGAAGTCTTCTTCCCGGAACTGGCGCGCGCCGGCAAGCTCCTATGGGAGAAAGCGAACCCGCGATACATTGAACTCCTCCAGCGCAAGCGCCTCTACACCGGCGAGGTGGTCGCTGCCGATGGCACGCTCGCCAGATATGAAACCTTGAGCTTGGTCGGCGCGCAGGTCGCCATCTCCAGAGTCAGCTATCAGGGAACGACCGGCCAGTTCGTGTCCAACATCATGCACTGGGGTAAAGAACTGCCCCGCAACACCAGTGCCGCCGACATCGTTGCGGCGCTCAACTCGCGCGGCGAGGAGCTGAAGAACAAAATCCCCAACATCTTTCTCTATGCGCTGATGACCTACAAAGAGCGGCAGGTGCTGTTAGACACGCCGCCCGGCACGTTCAAGCTGATTCAGGGAACCCTATTCCCACACGAGATGTTGAGCGGCTCTGGCCGCCAGCACATCCTTTTACCTTGCCTGAATCTGATCGGCGCGCTGATCGAAGACGGCGCTTACGCGGCGATTGTCTCGCACGATTCGCATCGCGATCTGCTGTCGCTCGGGCTGGCGCTTGAGGCCGGCGAGTACCTTGTCGTGCGCGGCGGCGAAGAGATATTGAACCAGTATTTGGATAGCGCTCACTACACCGACACCGCGATACCGCAGTATGGCGGCAAGAGTCAGAAAGAAGTCTTCAATGAGTTCAGAGACCGACACGGTCGCCAAGTGGCTCAAGGCGTGCTGCGCGCTCACGAGATGAGCCCGCCTTATGTTTTCTACTGCAACAAGGATCGTCTTTCGGAAGCCGTCCACATGCTGCTGGCCGACGCCGCCAACACCGGCCCGCGGGGCTTTCCCTTGCTGTTAGACCTCGCCGACCAGTACTGCTCCGGCACCTTCCGCCCCGGCGAGTACACCAGCCATTTGAATGCCGAATTCGCCCGCGCCTCGGGCGGTAGCGCCATGTATCAAACCGAGCGATCAACGCGAGATTGACAGGAGGTAAATCATGTCCAGCGCCAGTGAAAAGACCGGCAACGGCAAAGGGCCGCAATCGGCCAGAGTTGACGGCGCCATCGAACAATTGAACGCGCTCCCGGAAAATGAAGACCTCGCGCGTCGAGCCGCCGAAGCCGAAGGCGCGATCGCCTTCGTCCACTTCGATCCCTCCGCCGCGAAAAGCCATATCATTCAGGCGCTGGTGCACAGCAACGACCTGGCGACGGTGCATCGCGGCATGTACGTGCACATGGTCAGCACGAAGGACGGGCGCCGCTACAGCGGTCGCATCGTCGAAGGGCCGTTTTACAACCCCGACGCGCTCAAGCGCGACTCGACGCCTGTGCAGTTCATCATCCTGAATCAGGGGCAGGGCAAGGTGCTTGCCGTGCCCGAATATCACGGCTGGGTGCAGATCGAGGTTCTCGGTGAAGAGCGCAACGGTGTGCTTACGGGCGCGACCCGCCGCCCGCATCCGGCCTCGCCCGTGCTGCCTTACGACGAGACGATGATGACGGCGATGCTGAACCTGGAAGGCAACATCCGCCTGGGGCTGCTCGATAATTATCAGGGCATCTTCGTCGAGATCGATGGCGACAACAAAGGCGTCGTGCCGCGCAACTGGCTGACGGTCGGCACCATCGGCAGCGGCAAGACCAACACCTGCCAGGTCTTCATCGAAGAGACGCTGGCCGCGGGTTATGCGCAGGTGGTTGTTGACCCTGAGGGCGAATACATCTTCATGGATCAGCCATCGAGCGCCGCCAACATCGCCGAAGACCTGAAACCGTTCGAGCGCTCGCCGCGCGGTGCGGCGGGCATTACGGTCTACCGGCCGCCGCTTGCCGAATCGAAGTGCAAGGATGCCATAGAGTTTTCTGTGCCCTTCGATTCCCTCAGCCCGGAGATCGTCATGGAGATCACCGAGATGAACACCGCCCAGCAGACGCGCTTCACCTTCCTCTACGAGCAGGCGGTTCAGATTGCCCGCAAGAAGAAAGGCCAGGCTGTGGCAATTGACAGCGAAGACGTTGATCTGTCGAGGGGCTACCCGGGCATCACGCTCGCCTGGCTGCTACGGATGCTCGATCAGGAGTTTGAGTATTACTTCTGGCGGCGCGAGCACAAGAAGACGGCTAAGTCCAGACGCAAGGCGTCAGACGACGATAAAACCGACGCGGAAACCGATACTGACGCGGCTGAGAAGAGCCCCGAGACCTACTGCCACAAGTACCAGCTTGAGCCGCTGATGCAAGACCAGACAGACGCAGCTTCTTATGGGGCGTTGCGCAAGAAGCTGCGCGAGCTTCAGATGATGCACATCTTTGACCGCAAAGATGCGCCGCCGCTCGATGTCAAAAAACTCAGCGAGCCGGGCCATCTGTCGGTCATCGATATGAGCGATTCGCGCGAGCAGCAGGTGGTGAACATCGTCATCGCCGATCTGCTGGCGCGAATGTATCACTACAAGATGAGCTTGAGTGAAGAGGAGAACACCCGTCGCCGCGTCTTTCTGACGATTGAAGAGGCGCACGGCTTCGTGTCGCGCGAGAAGCAGGAGCGCATGGAACAGACGCTCGACCAGTTGCGCAGGATTGCGCGCCGTGGCCGCAAGCGATGGCTGGCGCTGCACTTCGTCACGCAGTCGCCACAGCATCTGCCGTCGGAGCTGTTCGAGCTGGCCAACAACAAGATCATCCATCAGACGACCGGGGCCGAGAACTTGCGGGTGTTGAAAGCTGCGGCGGGCAGCGTGAACGAAGCGATCTGGGAAGAGGTGCCGAGCCTGGGCAAAGGCCGGGCGATCATCGTTTCGAGCCAGTACCCGCATCCGATCATCACGCAGATTCGCCCGGCCTCGTCGAAGCGGGAGTTTATGCGGTAGGGTGAAGGCGCGGCTATGGTCTACGTCGAGTTGAGATTTCCGCTGCTGGGCGCTACGCCGCCGCGCGCTGACGGGCGGGCGATGTTCCGCGCCATCTCGCGGCTCGTCCCGGAAACCGCGAACGCCGGCTGGTTGCTTGTGAGCGCGAGACGATCAAGCGGCGCGCTTGCGTGTGCTCCACAGGTGCACTTGCGGATGCGCCTGCCGCAGAGCCGCGTATCGCGGATGTTAGAGCTTGCCCACCGGTGGTTACAGATCGGCGGCCAGCCGGTGAGACTGGGCACGCCAGGGATTTCGCTGCTCAAGCCCTGTGCAAGTCTCTACGCGAGATGCGTGGTGATCAACGGCTGCTCAAGACCAGAGGCGTTTCTCGACGCGCTCTGTTGGCGGCTCGACGAGATGGGCATCGCCTGCGAGATCGAGTTGGGTCGGCGCGAGCGATTTCGCGCCGGCCGGCGCCGCGTCGTCGGCTTCGCCTTAACGCTGCATGACCTGAGCGAAGACGATTCTATCGCGCTTCAGGAGCAAGGGCTGGGCAATCACCGTCACTTGGGCTGCGGATTCTTCGTGCCGGCCTTAAAAAAATCTGTGCGAACGAGCCGATAAACGTCGTCCATAGTGAATCAAGGGGTATAACGGATGCGAGTCAAGCTAACCTTGCTGGCAACAAAACGAAACGCCGTATTGCCGTTGAACTACAACCACGCGGTGGCAGGATTGATCTACCGCACGATCGGCAATGCTTCGGAAGCATTTGCCACCGCGCTGCACGATGAAGGCTTTGAAGCCGACCGCCGGCGTTTCAAGCTGTTCACCTTCTCGCGATTGTTTGTGAAGCGCCGCCGGGTGGTTGGCGACCGGATGGTGCTGGAGTCGCCTGAGGTATCGGTACAGGTCAGTTCGCCAGTCGACGAGTTCATCGAGCATTTTGTCTCGGGCCTGTTCCACAGCGAGCGGTTTCATATTGCGAACACTGAATTCACGCTTGCGGAGGCTGAAACGATAGCGCCGCCGGAGTTCAGCGGGCGGATGAGCTTTCGGGCGCTCGCGCCAATTACGGAGTCAGTGCGCGATGAACAGAACCGCGTGCGCTATTTGAATCTGGAAGATGACTGGTCGGGAGTGATCGCGCGCAACCTGGCGCGCAAGTACGAGGCGTTAAACGGTCATGCTCCGGTGTATGAAGGCTTGCATTGGGAGTGGGACAGGGTGTATATAGCAGAGGCTACAAAGCGCAACCGGCGACCCTCGGTATTAATCGAGCTGAGCGAAGGAACTAAAGTCCGCGGCTGGCTGGCTCCATTCACGATAGAAAGCAGCAAGGAACTGATCGAGTTAGGCTACGAGACCGGCTTCGGCTCCCGCAACTCCATGGGCTTCGGGATGGTAGAAAAGAAATAAAAAACACTCCCAACTTTTGAAAAGGCAGCATGAGCAAATGTTAGAAACCCTGCTACAGATTGGAAAAACTCTCCGACAGTCCAATCGACTGCGTCATCACCGCTATATCAAACGCGCCCCGTTGAGCGATAAGAAGATGTCTGTCGGTTATTTCTCCCTGCCTGTAAGAGAAGACTTTAGATTTGAGCTTGATAACATCTCGACAATAATGGACGAAGATTTTATCAAACATCAACTTTTTTACCTGGCTTACAAATCTTCAGACGCTGATAGCTTAATGAAATACATTTGGGGCGACATTTCTTATGGCGTCATAAAAGATAAAGAGCGAGGCTATTACCGCATGGAGAACCCGGAAATAAAAAACGCTTTCGGTTTAAGTTCATTCGTGCGGGGCAATGAGGATGTTAAACCATTTGCTGGAACTGCGATTGAGAAATTCAGGGCCTCTTTCGCCGACCATCGAGAGCAAATCGAGAACTTTCTAAAAGAACAGGGCAGGGAAAAGATGTGTTTCTTGCATTTCGCGTTTCAAGGGCAACGCGAACATTGGTACGAGTTTGAAGAAGAATTAGACGCCTTAAACCGTAGGCTTCTCGATGAGTTTGTGACCAACCAGAAGGGGCAAATCGTTTTGCGAAAGAGTCTTTATAAAACCCTTGCCTCGCCAGAAAAGAATCTTCCCTTCCCGAATTTCACGCCGGAAAGTATGTACAAGGCCAAAGCCTTCGGCAACGCTGACGAGGTGTTGGATTTGCTCTACGCCATCAATTACTCAACAAGAGCGATGTTGTCCGCACGGGACATCAAAATAATCATTTTGCCGAAAGGTGAGAATCTGACCGCTGACCAGATTGAAGAATTTTTTGAGTACAAGAGCGACGAAAAGGAATCAAGTACAACAAAGGCAACGCAACAGGGCATAGCGGAAGACAAAGTATTAATTTCCGAACAAACGACCGGCCTCTATAATTTCTTCGACAGCCTTACTCCAAACGTTCTATTTGAAACCGGCGCAAACATTCATTCATTCGATTTCATTTTCAGTAAAGCCGGCGGTGTCTCTTCACCCGACGTGGATATGATCGAACTAGCCGGTTTACAGAAAAGTCATCTACGCGCGGTCGGGGAGCGAATTGCCGATATTCGTCAAGACGTTGAGGCAAAGCGCAACAGACTCATCAAAAGCAGGAAAGAACTTGGCCCGCTGGATGTGCGCCGTTCATTCTTGAATATCTTGGGCGACGTGACTACGGATAAGAAGAAATATCAAAGCCATTTGTTAAAAGTGCTTCCGCAAATCTACGCAGACACATACGCCCGCGACGACTTGTTGCTTCCCGGATTTGTGGGGAAAAACGAATTCAACATTCGAAATGAAATCTCGAATTACAATCTGCTCAAATTTGACTACGAGTTTCTGACTCGATTACGGAAAGGCGGAGATAAGGAAATGGAAACAATGAACGACTCGAACAGCTACAAAGCTGGCAAGCTGCTTGGGCAACTGGCGCAACCCGTCTCCTGGGAGATCAAGTCCTTTGAGAAGAATTACGTTGGCTTGTTGTCAAGGCGCATTTCAGATAAGCAGAGCCTAGTTGCTTTCGCCAACTTCATCAACGAAAAGCTGGCTATTCACGAGCGCGCCTATCCCAGCTTGAAGCAGAAGTTTATCGAGCTGGTGAGGCTCTTGAGCGAAATTAGTGAAGCCAATTATCATCGCGACTATTGCGCCTTCGGCTTTTTTGAAGGTTACTTCGGCAAGCCGGATATTCCGGTCAAGGCGAGTGAGACAACGACGGAGTCTCAATCAAACTAATGGAGGGAAACCATGAGCAACGACAATCTTCCTGTGCAGAAGTCCGAAATTCTGTTCCTCTACGAGAGCACATATTCAATTCCGAATGGCGATCCTTTCACAGGCGAACAACGTTATGACGACGAGACCAAAAAAGTTCTTGTCAGCGATGTTCGCATCAAGCGGTTCATTCGCGATTACTTCATTGCGACAGGCGCTGATATTTTCGTCGTAAGCGACAAAAGCGCATTGGAGACGGATGAGAAGCTTAAAGGCTCGGGGGCGGCTTTGCGCATGCGAGCTTTGAAAGGCAAATACGGCCAGGATGCCGAGGTGCAGCGCGCGAAGGCCAAAGGCAAAGCTGAAATTGACACACTGAGGCTGATGCAAAAGTGTATCGATGTGCGATTGTTCGGAGGCATTTCTACTGAAGAAGGTGACGCGGTTAATCTTACAGGGCCTGTGCAGTTTGCTTTGCTCAACCCGTCGCTTAACAAGGCCGACCTGCGTATTCACCAAAACACCTCTGTCTTTTCTTCAAGCGAAGAAAAATCACGAGGGGCTATCGGCACGACAACAGTCGTTCCCTATTCGCTCAATCAAATTCACGGCTGGATCAATCCTTATTCAGCGCGGCACACGGGCCTGAGTGAAGCTGATGTCAAGGAGATGTTCAAGGCGCTGTGGGAGAGCGTCAATAATGCCAACACACGCACAAAGTCGAACCAGAATTCGCTCCTGCTTTTGCAGGTTGTTTATGCAGAGCCAACCAAGAAACTCTACGGTGTTGATCGCTTCATCAAACTTGAGCCAAAAGAAAAGCGTGATGAGCAGATTCGTAATAGCGATGATTATTCGCTTGATTTCTCACGCTTAAAAGAGGCCGTGAACTCGCCTGTCGTTTCAGCGGTCAATTTCTACACAGAGAAGAAAGAGCTGCGCGATGAGTTGAATAACGCAAGTAAGTTTGTCGAGATGAGCTTATGAAGGGCTTTCTATTCGACATCAGCGGGAATTGGGCACACTACCGCAAGCCTGAAACCAATAACAATCCGCTTACACATGATTTCATCACGAAGACGGCTTTGCTTGGTTTGATAGGTGCGGTGCTGGGAATCGAGCGGAAAGCGATGGCGCAACTCTTTCCGCAGTTTTCCGAAGATTTGCTTTACGGAGTTTGTGTCAGAACCCCCGTGAAGAAAGAATCCTGGGCCTTTACATTGCGTTACGTTGTGGACTTCTTTCAAAAGGCTCCGAAGCAAATGGAGTTTCTGAAGAACTCAAGAAACCGGGTGGCTCTGGCGTTGAGGAACGAGCGTTCCGCTAAGTATTTCGACGCTTACCAGATAGCCATTCAAGCGCAAGAAGCGCGGTTCACGCCCATCTTGGGTTTGCACAACTGCCCTGCTGAGTTGAGCTTTATTGCGGCTGGCGAATTCCATGCAGGTAATGGCGAGTTTGTTACGCAGTCGTTTATTACGGAGCATCATCAACTGAAAACTGACAAACTCATTACTACATCAGCTTTCGCAAAAGGGTTTCGGCTTGGCGTGGAGCGGGTCCCTACATTTCAAAATGACGACTTCTGGAATCCCCCCGAAAAGTATGTGCGGGTGATTTATCCCTCCGAAGGCAAAGAACTGATTGCCAGCGGTGATTATTTTCAATTCAGCGATGAAAGCCAATGGGTGCTGATCTAACAAACTGCTTTTTCTCTCATCCAGGCAAGCTGCTTCAAGACCACCTTCACGGTGTAGCACGAAAGGTTTTGCGACGCACTGAAAGTTTGCCTACGAACTTAAATCTCAAGATCGCTGAAGTCGCTGCGCTCTTTCATGACCTGGGAAAGATCAATCCGAATTTCCAAGCGAAGCTAACTCCGATTAAGCCGCAGGGATATTCCGGGCATTCGTATTTATCGGCTTACGCCCTATTCTGTTTCGCACAAAGCAATCAGGAAAGAATAAAGGAATGGTGCGGCGACACGCCTAAGAAATTCTTGAGCCTGGCCGCCATGATTGCACGGCACCATGGGGATTTGCCTAATTTTGCAGATGGTATTTTCAACTCGCGCCCATTTGCAGATTTGCAGAAGTTTTTGGCGGAAAGAAACCCCTTGCCGATTTCAGATTTCCTGCAACTTCTCCTGCCGCATACTAAATTCGAGATCAATGAATCGCCCGATTTGAGCGAGAGAATTTTCAGAAGTGCGCGATATGTACCAATGCATATTAATGACTCCCTCGCCTTTTTCCTTGAGACTCAATTCGGGTTTGCGTGTCTGCTTGAGTCAGACAAACGGGATGCTGGTGACAACGAAGATTACAAGTGTGAAAGGCTCAAGCCTTATTTTCAACAGAATATCGCCGCACGGATTGACGAGAAGCTCGGCAGTTACAAGCCTGATAATGACTTGAATCGTGCGCGCACGCGAATGCGAGAAGTAGCGGTTCACAGCTTGCGCTCAAAGTTGAAGGAAGGCAGGCGGGTTTTCACTCTGTCAGCTCCGACCGGCGCGGGCAAGACCATGATGCTGCTTGCTCTGGCGAAAGAAATTCTGGGGCACGATCCGGCGCTCAAGGTGATTTATGCATTACCCTTCCTGGCGATTACGGAACAGGTCGAAGCCGTTTGCAAACAAGTTTTATACGGCCTCAACGAGTTTGACGAAGGCAGATTAAAAGATGAGGTTGCGGTTTTACGCATTGATTCACGCGCGGAAAATTCGCGCATCGAAAAATTACAGGGCGAGTTGGAAACAGAACAAAATGAAGAGAAGCTGGCAGAATTTTTACGCGAAAACTTTTCTGTAGAGACTTTCGACCATCCGTTTATTGTCACCACCTTCGTCCAAGTCTTTGAAACATTAGTCAGCAATAAAAACGCGACGCTGCTTCGATTGCCCAACTTTTCACGCACGATCTTTCTATTAGATGAGATACAAGCATTGCCGCCACGCCTCTATATTTTTTTCGTGGCGTTGTTGGATGAATTCTGCCGTCAGTTCGACAGCTATGCAGTCGTATCTACCGCAACGATGCCGTATCTCAAAATCAAGCCAAAAGAGAATGTTGTCAATCAGCCCGATAATGAAAGGGCTGAAAAGCTTTTCATTGGCTATATGCCTCCACCAGAGATATTGAGCGCGGACTGCTACAAAGAAGATGCTTTCAACCGTTACACTATCAGCAATGAAAAGCATATTTCTACCGTCGAACAGCTTGCAGATGAAATCCAGAGTTGCGGTGATTCCTGTCTGGTGATTTTGAATACCATTGATGATACCAAGCGCCTTTACACATTACTGCAAGAGTTTTATGGGACTGATGAATGTGTTCTGCTCAATACTCACTTTACTCTTAATGATCGTCGCGCAAAATTGAATCATTGTCAGCAAAGGCTAAAGGACAAAAAACAGATCGTACTCGTTTCGACACAGTTGATTGAGGCAGGCGTGGACATTGACTTTCCCGTGTTATATCGGGACTGGTGTCCACTGCCAAACTTGATTCAATCTGCTGGACGTTGCAATCGCAATGGCCAATATCCTGATGGCGGCAAAGTTCGTGTCGTCGCTTTGCAAAGCATAGGCGGACGGCTTTCCGCCGAATTGATTTATCGTGGAAAGGACAAAAAGCTGCTTGATTTTGGCAGCGCAGAATTTCCAGAGTTTATTTCTGAGGCTGAAATGAAAACGGTTCAAGAAAAATACTTTGAGTTTGTCGGAACCAACCTGACTATCGGCGAGCATGAACAAACCAATATCAATCTACACATGACTCGGCATATAAATAAGGCGGAATTTGAAACCCTTGGAAGATTTAAACTGATAGATGACCAAAGATTTGGTGAAGAATATCGTTACTTCATCCCACAGAGTTTTGAAGATTCGAGATTTGAAGATTTGCAACAACTAGCCGGCATAAAAAGGGGGAATAGTTTTGCTGAAGCTAGGAAAAATCGTATCGCAGTTGAGATAAAACTGCGCGAAATGGCTGGCGACATTGTGCAGTTTCGTCTGCCGAGAGATAAGGCTTTTCCGGCGTTTTCTAATGACGAAGTTCTAGGAATAAGGAAATTGGCAGATAACAGCGACTACTCAACGGAATTGGGCATAAGGTTAGAAGGTGGCGGATACATTCTCTGAATCGTTTATGAAAGAACTACCTCAATTCACCGGCACCGAAGTCGGCTACTACTTCATCTGCCACAAGAAGCTCTGGTGGTTCGCGCACGGCGTCCACATGGAGCACGAGCATGACCGCGTCCACCTCGGCCGCCTGGTTCACGAAGACGCCTATGCACGGCGCAAAAAGGAACTCGACATCGACGGCAAGATCGTCCTCGATTGGCGCGAGGACGGCTGCATCCACGAGGTCAAGCTCACCGACAAAATGGAAGAAGCCCACGAGATGCAGCTCCTCTATTACCTCTATTACCTCAAGCTCAAAGGCGTTGAGGGCCTCAGCGGGCAGATTGATTACCCGAAGCTGCGGCAGACGAAAACCGTTGAGCTGACCGCAGAGAAACAACAGCGCCTTGAAGAGACGCTCAAGGAGATGCAGCGCATCGTCGCGCTGCGGCGCGCCCCCGGAGTCGAGTGGATGAAGATTTGCCGGTCTTGTAGCTACGCCGAACTTTGCTGGGGGTGAGCGTGCTTACAAGCAAAGTCTTCAAATATTGCACACCGGAGTTGATTATGGCTAGACACTATTATTTGACCCGCGCAGGCCGCTTGCGGCGCAAGGACAACACGCTCTGCTTTGAGCCGACGGCTGAAGCGGAACCGTCGAATGGCGCGACCAAGAAAAGCGTCATCGAAGAATTGTTCTCGCTCAACACGCCTCAGCAAGACGCACCCGCCGAGTTCAATGCACCGATAGACGAGATAGCAGATGAAGCGGAGGCTTCAGCCCCGGCGCTTGAGCCGGATGCGCTAGTCGATGGGATGGGCGATCTCGCGCTTGAGCCGGAAGCCGTCTCCGGCGACGAAGCACTGGCTGGGCCAGTGACCGACGCATCGGCAGACGCGCCGGTTCGGGTCGCCGAGCGCCGTGTGATTCCCATCGAAGATGTCGACGCGCTGTGGGCCTTCGGCGAATTGGAATTGAATGCCCGCCTGCTGAACTTCCTGGCGCAGCATCAGGTGCCGGTGCACTTCTTCAACTACTATGGCTACTACTCGGGATCGTTTTACCCGCGCGAGTATTTGAATGCCGGCTTCGTGCTGGTCAGGCAGGTGCGACATTACAGCAATCGAAGGCTACGGCTGACGATTGCCCGCGAGTTCATTCATTCAGCGCTGCACAACATCCTGCGCAACCTGCGCTATTATGGTGCGCGGGGCATCCCGCTGGACGCCGAAACCGAAGGCGTGCAGGCCGAAGTCCTGCGCGTGGATGCGGTAAAGGACATCAATGAACTGATGGGCTGTGAAGGGCGGGCGCGCAGTTGTTACTACCAGGGTTTCTCAAAAATCCTGCGCGAGCGCGCGGAGTTCACCCGGAGGGTGAAGCGCCCGCCGGACAACCCGGTCAACGCGCTGATTTCATTTACAAATGGATTGGTCTATGCGGCGGTGCTGACGCAAATCTACAGGACACAGTTGAATCCGACGATCAGCTTCTTGCATGAGCCTGGCGCGCGCCGCTTCTCGCTGGCGCTCGATCTGGCTGAGATCTTCAAGCCGATACTGGCAGACCGGATGTTGTTTAAGCTGATTAATAATCGTCAGATCAACCAGCGGGATTTTTCTCAGGACTTGAACGGCTGTTACTTGAAAGAATCGGGCCGCAAGGCGGTTCTGAAAGAATGGGACGCGCGGCTGGAGACAACGATCGAACATCGTCGGCTACACCGGAAAGTGAGCTACGAAAGATTAATTCGATTGGAGTGCTATAAGCTGGTCAAGCACCTGACGAATGTCGAGCCTTATGTAGCCTTCCGCACCTGGTGGTAAAGCGAGGATGAGAGGCAGGCAATGTACGTGCTTTTGGTCTATGATGTTGAGGTGAAACGGGTGGGAAAAGTCCACAAGTTTTTGAAACGACATTTGAACTGGGTACAGAATTCGGTTTTTGAAGGAGAGTTGACCGAGTCACAAATCGAAGAAGTCCGGATCGGGTTAGGCCGTTTGATGAACCAAGAGAGCGATTCGGTGCTGATCTACACGGCGCGCGAGGAACGGTGGTTAGATAAGCAAGTGATCGGCTGCGAACGTGGAAAAACGGATAACCTGCTGTGAGAAGAAGCTTTATCAAAAATACCCGTCGTCTGCCCCGGATAAAAATGCCTGTTTTAAGAGGAATTATGCCGACACAGATCAACTTTCTTTCCACTAAGTGCGCTATCCAAAATGGATAATGAAGGTCGTCAGGCTCTCCTACTTTGAGCCTTATTAATGCCCGACGACGCCCTTACGTCTGAACCTGCTAAAAACGAGTGCTAAAACCTTGATTCTGCGAGTGCGAAAGCTATAGAATCAAGGCCGTTGAATCGAACCAATGTGGGATTGAAACCAGATCGAGCCGGCCGCGGCCGACGGTGTTGTCGGCGTTGAATCGAACCAATGTGGGATTGAAACGGCTATGACGATCACGCCATCGGCGCCTTTCAATCGCGTTGAATCGAACCAATGTGGGATTGAAACGCAGCTTGAAATCTACTGTCGCGCGCGGCGGGTAGGCGTTGAATCGAACCAATGTGGGATTGAAACCTCGCTCGCCCGGTGGGCGACGTCGAGGACCTCAATCGTTGAATCGAACCAATGTGGGATTGAAACGCAAGTCGCGCTTGCCGGCGAGCACGGTCCACACGGCGTTGAATCGAACCAATGTGGGATTGAAACTCCTGTCGTCTACGGCCTCGCCGGCGCGACGGCGTTGAATCGAACCAATGTGGGATTGAAACGACTGCCGACCTGAACGCGCTCGACCTCTGCGGCCTGCGTTGAATCGAACCAATGTGGGATTGAAACTCGGCGGCGCCGGTGAGGTTGGTGCCGACGGCGCAGACGTTGAATCGAACCAATGTGGGATTGAAACAATAAATAAACCGCGTTCCCATTCTGTTTGAGTCCACCGTTGAATCGAACCAATGTGGGATTGAAACTTGACGTAGTAGGCACCACCGGGCACCGTTTCCGTCGTTGAATCGAACCAATGTGGGATTGAAACCAGCTTCAACGCCTGATGCAGCGGCTTCAACGTATCCGTTGAATCGAACCAATGTGGGATTGAAACGGGACAATATGATTGATGCAGCACGCGCGGTGCAGGCGTTGAATCGAACCAATGTGGGATTGAAACGCAAGCCGGTGGGCGTCACCGTGTATGACAGCGCAGGCGTTGAATCGAACCAATGTGGGATTGAAACCGCAGCGTGCGCGTGAAGCCTACAACACTATTGCATCCGTTGAATCGAACCAATGTGGGATTGAAACTTGAGCGTGAAGTCGTTGAAAGGTGCAGACGTCTTCGTTGAATCGAACCAATGTGGGATTGAAACCCTGGGTGGATGCCTGCCTGCCGTTGATCGAGGCGCCGTTGAATCGAACCAATGTGGGATTGAAACCCTTGACGCGCAACCACCGCCATGAGGTCTGGACGCCGTTGAATCGAACCAATGTGGGATTGAAACTGCCTTGATCGTGAAGGCGGCCAGCTCACGACGGCTGCGTTGAATCGAACCAATGTGGGATTGAAACACTTTATTCGCGGCGACGGCCGCGTCATTATATATGCGTTGAATCGAACCAATGTGGGATTGAAACTTGATATACCCGCCTGGATTGCGCCAGCGCGGCGGGCGTTGAATCGAACCAATGTGGGATTGAAACGCCTGAAGTTGTGCGGGGCCACCCTCGTCAAATCCACGTTGAATCGAACCAATGTGGGATTGAAACTCGGGGTGGCCCTCTGCGTGCGCCCCTTTTTCAAGGCGTTGAATCGAACCAATGTGGGATTGAAACCTGCTTAGTGAAATCAGCCGCGCCGAAGCCAGCAGTCGTTGAATCGAACCAATGTGGGATTGAAACCGCCGTGTGCGGTTGCGTCGCCAAGTAATTTCAATTACGTTGAATCGAACCAATGTGGGATTGAAACTTTACCATGCCGACAGATGCGACTGTGTAAGCTGTACGTTGAATCGAACCAATGTGGGATTGAAACTAACAATGGTTACTTTCAACCTGGCAGTGCATCATCGTTGAATCGAACCAATGTGGGATTGAAACTTGAGCGTGGGCGCTGTGCTGTTGTTATCGCTCGTGCGTTGAATCGAACCAATGTGGGATTGAAACCTCACATTAAAAGTTTCTTCGATACGTGCTATATCCTGCGTTGAATCGAACCAATGTGGGATTGAAACCTTGCGACTGGCTACCAGTCAAAGCCACCCTTTGACCGTTGAATCGAACCAATGTGGGATTGAAACTAACAATCAAATCGTCAATTTCTGTTTCGGACATGTCGTTGAATCGAACCAATGTGGGATTGAAACCCCGATTTTTGCATCTCGGACTGACCGGATCGGTCAACGTTGAATCGAACCAATGTGGGATTGAAACCGCCCCCGCCGCGGTCTTCGTCTACAACGACACCGCCGTTGAATCGAACCAATGTGGGATTGAAACTCTTACCAGTGTGTGCTCAGACGAATATGCCCAACGGCGTTGAATCGAACCAATGTGGGATTGAAACCCAAGCAGGTCGCGGGGCTCGACCGCGATATGGAGTCGTTGAATCGAACCAATGTGGGATTGAAACGGCGACCAGGGGCGCGGTCGTCGCCACGCGGCAGATCGTTGAATCGAACCAATGTGGGATTGAAACACCCGATGCAGGATTGGGTATTGACGCTGAAACGGCGTTGAATCGAACCAATGTGGGATTGAAACGCCAAAGCGCCGGTGCCCTACACCGCGCCGAAGCGCCGTTGAATCGAACCAATGTGGGATTGAAACCTGGGATATCACAGGCTACAGATCAAAAAGGGGGAGCGTTGAATCGAACCAATGTGGGATTGAAACACTACTGAACTCCTATGCCGTCGAACTCGGCGAAGCCGTTGAATCGAACCAATGTGGGATTGAAACTCAGCCGCCCGCGTCCTGTTGTGGACTGTGCCGAAGCGTTGAATCGAACCAATGTGGGATTGAAACGGATGACAATAGGTGCGCCGCCGCCGCTGTCGCCGGACGTTGAATCGAACCAATGTGGGATTGAAACGCCCAAAAGCCGTGGCGTAGAACTTCTCTGCGAAAGTCGTTGAATCGAACCAATGTGGGATTGAAACAAGATCGAGCGAACGCCGATTGACACCGGCCAGATGGCGTTGAATCGAACCAATGTGGGATTGAAACTCCCCGAATTCCGATATTATCACCTGCCTCGACCTCCGTTGAATCGAACCAATGTGGGATTGAAACCTCCGAGCGGGCGAGTGAAAACGCTTCGATGCTCTTCGTTGAATCGAACCAATGTGGGATTGAAACTTAAGCAAGCGGGCTCGTCGTTTCTCTACTTGCGCGGCGTTGAATCGAACCAATGTGGGATTGAAACTGGGCATCACGTTCGCCCTCAACCTGCATTACAACGTTGAATCGAACCAATGTGGGATTGAAACGCAAGGTCAACGCCCTGCTGGATGTCGTGCGCGTAACGTTGAATCGAACCAATGTGGGATTGAAACATCGGCGTCGAGCCGAAGACCACCGAGGCGGCCATCGTTGAATCGAACCAATGTGGGATTGAAACGCGTAGTCCTCGCGGCACATCGTTAGCCAGGCACGGCGTTGAATCGAACCAATGTGGGATTGAAACTCAGATGAAGAGATCGCCGTGTTGTTGCTTAAAGACCGTTGAATCGAACCAATGTGGGATTGAAACCCGGCGTCTGGCAGCGCCCCATCGCCAAGCCGCGCCCGTTGAATCGAACCAATGTGGGATTGAAACCAGCTCTATGTCAAACCAGTCTCGACGGCCGCAGCCGTTGAATCGAACCAATGTGGGATTGAAACACGTGCGCGTAAAATCGGTTGTACCTGCCCATTCAACGTTGAATCGAACCAATGTGGGATTGAAACTGGTCTCCGCGCTCTATAAGCCCGACGTCGAGAGGCCGTTGAATCGAACCAATGTGGGATTGAAACAAAATGGCTTCGATGAGATGGGCGCGTGGACGATGCCGTTGAATCGAACCAATGTGGGATTGAAACAAAGAAAAGCACTCGCGCGCGAAACTGGAAACGGAACGTTGAATCGAACCAATGTGGGATTGAAACCTGCCGTACTGCTGATTGATGACGCACTACACCTTCTGGTTCCCGGATTTCGAGGAGATTGAAACCTGCCGTACTGCTGATTGATGGGGCAGAATTTAAGGCGTTGAATCGAACCAATGTGGGATTGAAACATGTCTCGGCGCAAGTCTTGAGGTCTACAGCCACGACGTTGAATCGAACCAATGTGGGATTGAAACTGAAACGTCGCAAGCCTGAGCTACAGGACGAACTCGACGTTGAATCGAACCAATGTGGGATTGAAACGCAGGCCGCTTACAGCCAGCGCACGCGCTACAACTTCGTTGAATCGAACCAATGTGGGATTGAAACTCGCTCAGGCGCACCGAACTCAGGATGGCGTTGTAGCGTTGAATCGAACCAATGTGGGATTGAAACCAGAGACCGGACTGCCGGAACTGGAATTCGTACTCGCGTTGAATCGAACCAATGTGGGATTGAAACTGCGACGTATGACAGGCATGATCTCTCATTCGTCACCGTTGAATCGAACCAATGTGGGATTGAAACTTTCATTGGGCGCGTGCCGCATCGGTCGCATCGGGGCGTTGAATCGAACCAATGTGGGATTGAAACGATGAAGAAAGCCTTACGTTGGCTCAAGCTGGCCAGGCGTTGAATCGAACCAATGTGGGATTGAAACTACAGTGTTGAGCCCTCATATGGAGGAATCACGGTGCGTTGAATCGAACCAATGTGGGATTGAAACCGCCGAGAATGATAGCGCGGCGCAGCTCCGGCGACAGCCGTTGAATCGAACCAATGTGGGATTGAAACACTTCACTGTTGGTGAATTCGACCCCCGCCTGTACGCGTTGAATCGAACCAATGTGGGATTGAAACGCTTCTGAGGTCGGCGCGCTCCAGCCGCTGAATGTCCGTTGAATCGAACCAATGTGGGATTGAAACTGTAGTCTGGGGACTGCTCAGGCGTCAACGCATTTTCCGTTGAATCGAACCAATGTGGGATTGAAACAGCAATTCGCCTGACTCGGCATTAGCATAATAAAATTCGTTGAATCGAACCAATGTGGGATTGAAACGTTTCCGACTTTCACAGGCTCGCCGCAGATGCAGGCCGTTGAATCGAACCAATGTGGGATTGAAACGAGGAAGTTGTTGAATACGTCCAAGAAATCAACGGCGTTGAATCGAACCAATGTGGGATTGAAACAGCGGTGTCAGTTGCGGCCTGTGTTGTTGTTGTGTCGCCGTTGAATCGAACCAATGTGGGATTGAAACACACCGGCAAGAAAATCATTCCTGCATATGGGCCTACGTTGAATCGAACCAATGTGGGATTGAAACAAATGCCAGTATCCTTTTTCGCAACAACAACTCTGACGTTGAATCGAACCAATGTGGGATTGAAACAGAGATAAAGACCTTGAAGACGCGATGGAGTTTCTACGTTGAATCGAACCAATGTGGGATTGAAACCAAGAAGATCATCGTCAGAGAGCGCGTCAACATCTTCGTTGAATCGAACCAATGTGGGATTGAAACCAGACCCACGCCCAGTTGGCCAGCGTGCCGTAGTCCGTTGAATCGAACCAATGTGGGATTGAAACTTGGCCTGCATCTGTCCGAGGGCCAGGACGATGCGCGTTGAATCGAACCAATGTGGGATTGAAACTCGAACGAGATGCGAAACAGGATGTTTGTCCCGTCGACGTTGAATCGAACCAATGTGGGATTGAAACGCGGTCATCAGGTGCGCGATCCTCGACTGCTCGATACGTTGAATCGAACCAATGTGGGATTGAAACTCGCCGTCGGCACCTCGATGGCATGGTGCTGGAAGACGTTGAATCGAACCAATGTGGGATTGAAACAACGACGAACCCACCTTCAACGAGACCTACGCCGAACGTTGAATCGAACCAATGTGGGATTGAAACCGCACCAGTTCTTGCCGCGCCGGTGGCTCTCCCAGCCGTTGAATCGAACCAATGTGGGATTGAAACGCAGTCCGCCGCGCCGTCCACAAATACGACGGCAGCCGTTGAATCGAACCAATGTGGGATTGAAACGCGACCCTCAAAGCCGTAGAGCACGCCGAGCAGACCCGTTGAATCGAACCAATGTGGGATTGAAACTCGCCAGCGGGACATTCGCTTTGTTTCGCTACGTCCGTTGAATCGAACCAATGTGGGATTGAAACTCCACTCCTCCCTGCCTTCCTGGTTCACCGGACAATCGTTGAATCGAACCAATGTGGGATTGAAACGCAGGAGCGAGACCGTGGCCACCGTCATGGCGACCGCGTTGAATCGAACCAATGTGGGATTGAAACGTCCTCGTGGGGATGAGGATGTCGTCGGCGGCGGGGCGTTGAATCGAACCAATGTGGGATTGAAACGCCATTTCGCCGCCGGCTACACGGCGCGCGACGCCGACGTTGAATCGAACCAATGTGGGATTGAAACCATCACCGGCGGCTTCGTGCCGATCACGCGCGTCGACGTTGAATCGAACCAATGTGGGATTGAAACACGCTTTCCCTGAACCAGAAGAGAAACCCGTGGTGGCGTTGAATCGAACCAATGTGGGATTGAAACCTACTCGATTACCGCGACGAAAGAAGAAAAAGACAGCGTTGAATCGAACCAATGTGGGATTGAAACTGCCACCGTTTTTTGACGTAGGCCGGGGCAGGCGGGCGTTGAATCGAACCAATGTGGGATTGAAACATATCCGCCGCGTCGCCTGTTTCGTGTTTCGAGTGTCGTTGAATCGAACCAATGTGGGATTGAAACAAGGGCTTGCCCGCCAGCCCGCTCACGGCGCTTTCAGCGTTGAATCGAACCAATGTGGGATTGAAACTCATGAACTGGTCGCGCTGCGCCTTGTCCATCCGCATCCGTTGAATCGAACCAATGTGGGATTGAAACCCTGTTCAAAGGCAAATGGTACGACCGCAAGAAAGGCGTTGAATCGAACCAATGTGGGATTGAAACTCGAGTTGATGCTGTTTGAGCGTGGCTATTCGTTCCCCCGTTGAATCGAACCAATGTGGGATTGAAACTTGCGACATATCAGGCGACGATAGGCCAGCAGGCTAACGTTGAATCGAACCAATGTGGGATTGAAACTCGGCTACGTTGATGTCAATTTCAACGACGGTGCCAACGTTGAATCGAACCAATGTGGGATTGAAACGATCAGGTAGGCGTCGAGCATGGCTTTGTTCTTGCGCCGTTGAATCGAACCAATGTGGGATTGAAACGCGTCAGCACTACGTCGCGGCTGTCGTATTCGCGCTGCGTTGAATCGAACCAATGTGGGATTGAAACTTGTTGAGGACGACAATTTCGACGCCGGCCACCGCCCGTTGAATCGAACCAATGTGGGATTGAAACCTTATCGACCTAATCAACGACGAAGAAGAGTGGCGCCGTTGAATCGAACCAATGTGGGATTGAAACGCCGGTATTGCCGCTCGTTTGCCGGGCCGTGGCCGCGCGTTGAATCGAACCAATGTGGGATTGAAACCAGGTCGAATAAACGCGATGAGTAACGAGTGACAAGCGTTGAATCGAACCAATGTGGGATTGAAACGATGGCGTCGCTGCTGACGATCTGCGAAGCAGGGAACGTTGAATCGAACCAATGTGGGATTGAAACACGACCTGAAGCAACACGCCGAGAGCGCCGTCGAGTCGTTGAATCGAACCAATGTGGGATTGAAACGCACTCAGCCGCCCGGCTCGCCAGAGGCCAATTCTGCGTTGAATCGAACCAATGTGGGATTGAAACTGATCTGCTCGACAGTGCCTTCCGCCGCGCCGTCGCGCGTTGAATCGAACCAATGTGGGATTGAAACCAAGGCGAGTCCGGCGAAGAGCAGTAAGAAGGCGTCCGTTGAATCGAACCAATGTGGGATTGAAACCATGCAGTCTGGGCAGACGACGTGCCAATTGGCGAACGTTGAATCGAACCAATGTGGGATTGAAACTCGGGGTACTGGCGGATGGCTGGCCGATTGTCCTGGCGTTGAATCGAACCAATGTGGGATTGAAACTCACCCGTTCGCCCTGGCGCGTCTCGACAATCGCACCGTTGAATCGAACCAATGTGGGATTGAAACGAGCTTCAAGAAGCTCCGGCAGTCGGTATAGCACCCCGTTGAATCGAACCAATGTGGGATTGAAACGTCGGCTGCGCGATAACCTCAGCGTCATCGCCTAAAACGTTGAATCGAACCAATGTGGGATTGAAACGCAGCTCGCAACCCTCTGGAAAGTTGAAAAGCACTCCGTTGAATCGAACCAATGTGGGATTGAAACAAGCCCACCCGGAGCTGACGGCGCTGTGAGAATCCCGTTGAATCGAACCAATGTGGGATTGAAACTTCGATTCTGAGGGTGCGGACGCCAGCTTTATACGCGTTGAATCGAACCAATGTGGGATTGAAACGCATGGCCGAGTAGCCGCCCGCGGGCGGCGGAACGTCGTTGAATCGAACCAATGTGGGATTGAAACGCGAAATCCTGCGCATCGAAGTGGTTTCCGAGGTGCCGTTGAATCGAACCAATGTGGGATTGAAACGGATGCCGCTGACGTTGAGTTCGGGGTCGAGCAGCGCCGTTGAATCGAACCAATGTGGGATTGAAACGCGCGACCAGCTTCTCGAAGACCCGGTCTTTGCAAACGTTGAATCGAACCAATGTGGGATTGAAACTGAGGCCGACCCGCTCGGCCTCGCGCACACTCTTCTTCGTTGAATCGAACCAATGTGGGATTGAAACATGGCCAGAGCTGTTAGCATGGTGTCACCTTAAAAGCGTTGAATCGAACCAATGTGGGATTGAAACAATCTTCAGGCGTATAGCCGAGCGCGCTAATGACTTGCGTTGAATCGAACCAATGTGGGATTGAAACCATGATGCTCTGGGATATTGACGCGGGCACGCTCAACGTTGAATCGAACCAATGTGGGATTGAAACCAACCCAGGTCGAAATCGACAAGATGACCGCTTCGGCCGTTGAATCGAACCAATGTGGGATTGAAACGCTATTAATAACCTCGCATCCGTAGTCCGCAGCAGCGTTGAATCGAACCAATGTGGGATTGAAACTCTTCTGAAACCTGTCGATGTTTTCCGCACGCTGCGCGTTGAATCGAACCAATGTGGGATTGAAACTTGATAAGCCCCCGGAGCCAGGTGTCATGGGGCGGTCGTTGAATCGAACCAATGTGGGATTGAAACCTATCAATGGGCATCAGTACAACGACGCCGCCCGCCGTTGAATCGAACCAATGTGGGATTGAAACCGTCTACAGCCTCTTGCCCGACAAAGATTCCGCCCTGCGTTGAATCGAACCAATGTGGGATTGAAACGATTTCAGGCCAGCGGCAACTTCCGCCGCTCTTGTCCGTTGAATCGAACCAATGTGGGATTGAAACAATTGACTGCGGATTTTGCTGAGACGCTGAAAACGACGTTGAATCGAACCAATGTGGGATTGAAACTCTTTTCGAGAGATTCTAAGTTGAGCCCACCGCCTTCGTTGAATCGAACCAATGTGGGATTGAAACACGGTCAACGAAGAAGTCCTCGAATACGCCATCGGCACGTTGAATCGAACCAATGTGGGATTGAAACCAATCTCGCGCATGGCGGTTAGCGCCCGGCTATAGACGTTGAATCGAACCAATGTGGGATTGAAACGGTGATGGCGACGCTCATAGAGTACCACGGCTGCGACCGTTGAATCGAACCAATGTGGGATTGAAACCAAATTCTTCCTCCGTGCAAGTCTTCACCGGTGCTCCGTTGCGACTGCCGGCGGGGCATTTGGCCTAGGTCATGGAGGCGGTGCGCATGCGCCGGATGAGTACTATGTGGTTGAGTCGGCCAACCCAAAGGTGCAAGGCATTGATGGGGCGACCCGTTCGTACGTAGAGTATCTCTATGAGCTTGGCGCTCATAGCTAGGTCGTTAATTCTTGACCTCGGCTGAGACAATACCGGCCCTGGTTCTTTTCTTGGGCCAGCTCATGGCGGTAGGGGAATTTGAGACTGTACCTGAGTGCTTGCCGGGCTAGAGTTCAACGGTTTGGGATCGTGTGATATCTGCCTTTTTGAGGCAGTTAATCACTTCGATGCCGCTGTCAACGCTGATGACCACGAGGTTGTATTCGTCTTCCCAGAGAACCTTCAGGTAGGTATCACCGCTGTAGGCACGGATGATGTCCTCGTCGCTCTCTTTGCTGTCTTGCTCGTTGACCATATGACGGATGTAGGCAGCATAGAGCTTGAGATTCTCAGGTGTGAAGTTAATGAAGTATTCATGGTCCATAGACGCGTAGTTATTGGTAAGGTGAGGACCAGCAATTCGGAGTGATCTCCAAATTTACTGCTGGATAGCTCGGAAGGTTGAATGGAAACGCCTTCTCTACCGGTTATTGGTTAGCTTATTTGATCATCATATACTGGTTGCAGCTTTCCATCGTATCTACCGAGAATGAGAGGCACCTTTCCGGTTAAAACGTCACCTTGGAGAATGTAAAGGTCGCCAATGTAGCCGGGGCTGCCGCTGACAAAGTCGAACTTTACTCCGTATACGTTTGAAGCAAACTCTTCAGGAGACTCATCGTTTAATCCCCAGGATTCTCGTACCTCTGGCACCTGGATAATCTCTGCCCATTCGCTTAAAGATATTTCTTGCGGCTGGTTCATAGGTGTAGCTTAATTGATTAATGATAAAGCGATCAGAAAGTTGATCGTCGCTTATCAGTTGATAGAAAGGGTAAGCGGAGCACTTATGATTGGTAGGTAATGATCAAGGGCAGCGGAGGTAGTGGATTGCGCTCCCTCCTCATTTTAGGGAAGGGGATAGAGCTTCAGTTGCGGCATCGGGTAGTGCTTCACGTTGTCGGTGATTAGCATCAGATTATACTCCAAAGCCACAGCCGCGATAGTCGTATCCGTAAGCGACAGCGTCTGGCCTTTCTTGGAGTAGTCGCGTTTAAGCAGACCAGCTCGCTTGGCCACTTCCCAGTTGATCTCGTAGTAGTCCAGGCTCTGCAATAAAGCTTCGGTTTTGGTCTCTTCTTTGGGGCGCATCCCGGCATATATCTCACTGACGTTCACTGCACAACAGGCCAGGAGATCACCTTGGGAGAGCAAGCCTTTGAGCAGCATCTCTCGATCTCGCTTGCCATTCAAGACATCAATGATGACGCTCGTGTCCAATAGGTAGGTGGTCATAGGCTAACGTTTAGTTACCCGCTCAAAGCGCTTCTCGTCTTCTTTGCGCATCTTTTCGACGTACTTGGCCGCGCCACCTTTCAGCTCAGGGTGGTCTTTGTCTTTCCAGGAGCCGCTGGCTTGTTCAAGCGCATTCAGCATCCGCAAGCGGCGAACTTCTTTCCAGGCTGCCTCGGTCAGGAAGCTGGAGCGGGAGCGCTTGCCAACGAGCGTATCGATCTCTTCAGCCAGCCGCTCAGGGATAACAATGTGGGTTCGTTTGTTGCTCATAGAGTTGTAATAGTTAATTCTATAGGCACACTTTCAATTTAACATATCGTGGGCCTTTGTCAAATGATGAGTATTGTCGTAGGGATGTGGAAAACCTATTGAAGAATAGACGGGCATTTCTAAGTGTTGCTTTCAACTTCTTCTAGTGGATTGCTTTCTGTGACCGGCTGGGAGATCCTCAGGCAGATCGAGATCATCGGCTACGAGCATTTCCATGGCCACTCCTGCGAGCCGAGCATATTCTAGAACAACCCCAAGCGGCGGCACTCGGTTCTCATGCTGCCGTTCGTAAGCTGATATATGGGCCTGGATCAGCTCTCCTTCAAAGCCAAGCGCTCGGATTAACTCATTCTGCGATAGCCCAAGCGACAGGCGAATCTGGAGCAGTTTTTCCGCTAACCTCGTGGGCTTTTGTTTTGGTTGCCTCATCAGAAGTATCTCCCTCCTGATGGGGCAATCGTCAACCTAGCCCACTTGCAGTTAAATACAATCGTATTTATTATAGTTCGACCAAATACGATTGTATTTAGATGTGACTTGCAGCAGTGATTCGCCGGGAGAAGATCAACTGGCTCCCGCGCGGCAGCAATCATGGCTGCTTTAGCACTGGGCTAGACATTGATGTTAGCAGGCATCCAAAGACGCCTTGGCCGAATGAAGATAGCAAAAAACAACTTCGGTCGTCATCTCGCCAGCGCTGGCGCGACACTCCTTTTCGCATTCATGTCGGGCTTGGCCGCCTTCCACAAGGGATCAGAAGCCCGCATTGAATTGACGGACCAGGATGTTTCTAGAGTCATTGCTATTTACCGCAGCAGCGATCCGCAGAAAAGCGTTCTGTCATTTCGTAGGAGCCTATCGGCTCCTATCATAAATAAACCATTCAGAGAATCGATCCTCAAAAACCTACCAAGCGAGCTAATCAAGCTACGCCTTAATGATTCTGACCTCATTGCTGCTCTGCGCCAAGTCGTTAAGCCGGTCCTCGACCTGTACAACCGCACGGATGCATACGAGCTGATTGTCATTCAGCATCCAATGCCTTTAGTGATGTCTGATTCTGGCGTCGTAGTGCTCTTTACGACGGGGACGCTGGCCAGGCCTCAAGTGATGATGAATTGCTGGGCCTCGTAGCTCATGAAATCGGCCACGAGCTGCTGGCCTCACGGTCGGTGCTGTTCCGCAACCTCTATGAGCAACCCTCTATAGCTGCGGGTACACCAAGCCAGCCACTTGTACTGAAGCAAGAGTTGGCGAAGCTCGAATTGGAGTGTGATGCGGTCGCAGCGCTCACCCTGGCGGCGCTCGGCAAAGATCCCGGTGAATACAGCCGCTCAATAGAGCAGGTTGCTAAAGATTATCCTGGTATGTCCATTGGCAATCATCCAGTGGAAAGGCAGCGGGCCAGGGTCATAACGGAAGTAGTGTTTACTCCATTGCTTACTTGCTGCCGGCAGAATACAGCTTCCTTTAATGATCTCAAACGACTGATCCTACAATTTGGCAAAACTACAAATTGAGGGGCGGGTGGTTAATACCTCCATACCTTTGCGTATGACTCGGTGATAGGCCTCCGCGCAGGTACAGGTCAAGTTTATGCAATTGCTAACTTTCCTCGTAATGCCTTTACGTTTCACAACATAGAAAACGTTTGCTGTGATTCTTCCGAGATTGGGTAATTACCGTCATAAAAGAATTTTCTTGACATTGAATTTAATGCGAAATATGATTGCAGCCGTTTCTGTTACCCGTGAGCAAAACTACGATAATATCTTGGAATTCTTCTCAATGGACCCATCCATAGATTATCGTAAATATATAAGCGTGTTGCAGTAGAAATTCGCTTCCCAGCTGTTATTCGGTAGTTTTCGCAATACGCATCTGCGACCGACGAGCAGTTGACCCGTGCCGTGCCGCTTAGATTCATCACTAGAAACTTTCGTAGTGCCAAGCAGAGCATCCGTGCATCCTGCTGCTAGGAGCCTCCCCATGCGTTTACGTCGCTTGTTGCTTTCATCTCGTCCTTCATTCAAGTTGTCTCACATAACCGCTCGTGGCTGGCGGCGACGTGCGCTCTGCCTGGTGCTGATCTTTGGATCGTTAATCATTCCCGACGCCGGCTATGCCGTCCGTGCCGCCACCGACGTTGCGGTCAAGGTCGTCAAAGATTCCGTCGAGCCGATACCCATAGCCGTCCGCTACTTCAAACGCCTCTTCCGCCGTGCGGCCACCCCCCCGCGCCAGGAAACCCCCGCCGACCGCCTTGCTGCCGTCTCGCACATTCAAATTACCCCACAGAAATTCGTCGGCTATCAAGGACAGACCGTCAGCTTTTCTGCTTTGCCGCTCAATGCCAATGGCGACACCATTCAAGGCGTGCGCTTAGATTGGCTATCCGATTCCGACAAAGTACAGATTGATGAGGCAGGCCGCGCACATTTCCTGCAACCCGGACTGGCGCACATCATCTGTCATGCCGGTACAACGCAAGCCACCATCCCCGTGCTGGTGCGCCCCGGTGCTCGCCCCATTCAGTCTGACGAGGACTGGCGCCGGGATCAGCACAGCCTCAGCGCCGCGGGGACGGTCATTGGCTCTAGCGTAACCAACTCGCCTGACCATCTATTCTCTTCATGGCTTGACAAACTCACGCCCACGGCGCAAGCACAGATTATTATAGGTGGAGGAGGTGGCGGTTGCCCGGCGAGCGGCGACTTCGGCTATGATGAACTGTGGAATGATCCGCGTAACCTCGTCGGCAACCCGCGCAACCGCGCTACGGAGTCGACTCGCGTCGGCACGGTGATGCCGGAAGGCTCGAACTTCTGCTTTGCCGCGCCTATCTACTCGCTTGGCGGGCGCGGCATTGGTGCCAACGTGACGCTGTATTACAACAGCAGAGTCTGGTCGCGGCACGGCAATAATCTTGACTTTAACGCAATCAATGGATGGCCGGGGCCAGGTTTTTCACTCGGCTTCGGCAGGGTCGTACCCTACGGCGTGCAAGGGACTGGCTATTCTGCCACCTGCAAGTATTTGCTGATAGACCCGGACGGGACGCGCCACTATCTCGGCTCCGGCTATTACAGTCAGACCGGTAGCTACACGACCAACGATGGCTCGCACATCTCTTTCACTGGCAATGCCTCGGTAGGCGGAACCGTGGGTTATGCTGATGGCATGTCGGTCTACATGCCGGTGGTCAACAACCGCATCCTGCCGACGCAGATTCTTGACCGCAACGGCAATTACATCACGATTGCCTATAAGCCCGAATGTGTGCAGGTCGGCACAGAAGAGTATTGTGACGTGTTCGCGCCGATGGCGCTTGATTATGTCACCGACACGATGGGGCGAAAGGTTCAATTCAACTACGATAGCAACTACCGCTTGACTTCCATCACCGCACCAGGTTTCGGCGGCACGAGCCAGAACCCGGTAACACAGACCCTTGTGCAATTCGACTACCAGACGGTGACCACCAGCGGCACGTTCAGCGGCTTGACTATTGAGTGCGGCCCCGGTAGCAGCATCACCACGCTCAGGCACATCTATTACCCAGCAACCGGCAACGGCTATATGTTGAGCTACTCACCTTACGGCGTCGTCACGAGCGTGTCGGGCCGGCGGCAGATGACCAGTTATGCCCTCGACGGTGTCGAAAGCAACAACGTCTCGTTCAACTATCCGACTTCGGGGCCGCTAACGGACGTGCCAGCTTTCACGCAACGTACCGAGAGCGCCGTCAACGCGCTGACTAGCATCTATAACTACAGCCGCTGGGAAGGCTCTGGCTATACGGTCTTCATCGTCCAGCAACCCGACGGCACCTATTACACCGTCTCGCGCTACGGTCCCTCGACGCCGAGCTACGGCGGGCTGCTATATTACATACAGCCGCAGCGATCCGACGGCTTCCCCATGCACACGACGACCTTCTCCTATGCCAACGATCCGGGAGGCTCGCCGCAGGTGCAGTATGTCTTCGACTATGACGAAACCAGCCAGCCGGCACTCGTCGGGTTTGACTATGACGCGTCTGGCAACATCCTGAACAAGCGCGATTACGGCTATCAAACAAATGGCCAGTGGCTGGTCAGGCGGCGCACGCACAACGTCTACACGGCCATATCAGGAGCGGTGGGTCTGCTGACGGAAACCGATGTGTATGACGCGCAGCTTGATGCCAATGATGCCAATGATGTGCTGATCGCCAAGACGACATATACTTATGATAATTATGCTGCAATGGGGGGCATGGATGATCACCGCGATCCGAACACCGGGCAACTGCCGCCACCACCGCCTGGCCATTATTCTTGGTATGATACGACCTACATGACGCGGGGCAATGTGACAGGGAGAACCGTGTGGTACGACATCTCCAATAATCTCAGCTATACCTGGCTGCGCAAGATCGACATCTTTGGCAATATGACGCAGGAACAGTTGAGTTGTTGTAACCAAGAGACGGTTAGCACCACGCAGAATAATTTCTGGGCCTTGCCGGAATCGATCACGAAAGGGCCGAGTGGCGGGCCGCAGTTGACGACCTCCACCCAGTACGACTTCAACACCAGCCGGGTGACTGGCACGACCAACCCGGCCGGCCTGATTACCACTCCGAGTTATGATGCAGCAGGGAGGGCAGTGACAGCTGCGATCAGTGACAGCAACAATCACACGCTGCCAAGTCCTACGGTTAGTTATGGCGACGGCAGTTTGACGATCACCGACAGCATGACCTACGACGATAACGGCACACAGAAGACCTTGACCAGCACGAAGACGCTGGACGGCTGGGGCCGCATCATTCAAACCATCAACCCGGCGCAGTCGCAGGTGAACACCATCTATGACAACATGGGACGGGTGGCGAGCGTCAGCAACCCGTTCACGGCGGGCGGCTCGCCGGCTTTTTGGACAACGAATGTCTATGACGCGCTGTCAAGGGTTGTTGAAGTAGATTTGCCCGACGACCACCCTTCGGGACAACGCAGCCGCATCCAGACCGCCTACAGCGCCAACACAGTGACGGTGACCGATCAGGTCAGCCGCAAGATGCTGCGCGTCACAGACGGCTTGGGCCGGCTGGTGGCGGTCAATGAACAGGACTCGGCAGGCAATTTGACCCAGGCGACCAATTACACCTATGACTATTTGGGTAATCTCACCCAGGTCAATCAGGGCAACCAGCTCCGTGCGTTCAAGTATGACGCGATGGGTCGGCTGCTCTATGAACGCATCCCCGAACAATCGGCAACGATCAATGATGGCAGCGGTAGCTATTGGACTTGTAAGTACACCTACAACGACTTTGCTGTGGCCAGTCGTCAGGATGCCAGGGGCGTTGTGACCACTTACAGCTATGACGCGCTGCACCGGCTGACCTACACGAGCTACGACACCAGCAACGCACCCGGCGTCGCGGCCACCGATTGGGTGATGATTTCGTATAATAATGATGGCACACTCAACCAAGTGAACCAGGCGAATAACTACACGGAAACCTATAGCTATGACTTCTTCAAACGGGTGTCGTCGGTGACTAAGTTTATTGCCGGTAGTGTCTACGACCTGAGAAAAACTTATAGCTTCAGTTACACGTATAATGGGGCGAGTCAGCCGCTGACGCTGACCTACCCATCCGGCACACAGGTCAGTTACAGCTACGACAACTATGGAAGACTGAATGCGAGGAGCGGTGTGAGCAGCATCAGCTACAACGTTGCCGGGCAGGTGACCAGTGACACACTTGGAAACGGCGTCACCGAGCAGTTCGGCTATGATGCAGCGCGTTTGCAGCTGACCTCGCAGAAGGCGGGAACGACCTCGCCATACACGAATCGCATGAATCTGACCTACACCTACAGCGCCGCCGCCGGGCAGATGGGCGTGGGCAGCCTAGCCGGCAATGCCGGGCAGTTGATGGGCATCGTTCCGGATGCCAATAACAACCCGAGCACCATCAATGGCACGACCGAAAACGCCGCCTACACCTACGACAACTATGGCCGACTAGTGACCGGCAATCAGACGAGCAATGGCACGAGCGCGCAACGGCGCTTCGTCTATGATCGCTGGAGCAACCGCACTGGCGTGTGGGACGCCACCAGCGGCGGTAATCAGATTCAAAGCATCAGCTTGCAACAGAGCGGCGGAGCCCCAACCAATCAGATCGCCAGTGTGACCACCACCAGCACAGTGAATTACACCTACGATGCTAACGGCAACGTCACCAATGATGGGACACACAGCTATACCTATGACGGCAAGAACCGCCTTTTGAGCGTGGACAGTGGCGCGGCTCAGTATCGCTATGATGCGCAGAACCATCGGGTTTGCAAGATCATCGGCAGCAGTTGGACGCATTATGTGTGGCAGGGAAATCAATGCTTGGCCGAACATGATGGGACAACAGCCTATGGCAACTTTGGCGATCCGCCTTATGGGTTGCGGTCGGCGAAGGTGGACTATCTCTATACGGGGGCTCGGCAGATGGCAAGCTACCGGTGGTCACACGTGGGAACGAGTCACACCTACACCCCGCAGTACTACCTGAGCGACCGCTTAAGTGTGCGGCTGACGCTGGACACGAGCGGCAATGTCGTGGGGCGGCAGGCACACCTGCCGTTCGGGGAGGACTGGGCTGAGAGTGGCACGCAGCAGAAGCAGCACTTCACTAGCTATGAGCGGGATTCAGAGAGCAGCAATGATTACGCGGTCAATCGTTTTGAGAGCGTGAATGTAGGACGTTTTTTATCAGTGGATCCCCTCCTTGCAAGCGGGAAGAAAGAACTCCCACAAAGTTGGAACCGATTTGATTATACGAGAAACGATCCGATCAACATGAAAGACCCGAATGGGCTGGATGGTGACCCTTTTCTGCCAGGTCCGGGTGGAACGCCACAGACAACTGCCACTGGCGATGCCGATCCGTGCGATCCTTTGGGCCCTTCCTATTTTCTTGATGGGTTTGAGTTGGATCCAACGAGAATTGAATGTGGCGGACGAATTTCTATACCTAGGGCTGTGGAGCCATCAGGAGGTGATCTTTTTAATTGCTCCATCCTACTACGTTTTAGGCCCATTCAATTCATGGATTTAGGAACCTTGCTTGGTAAAAAACATGCATACATACTAACGGTAAATAAATCAGGAACAACTCATCATTTCTCAGGTGGACCAGACAACAACCATCTAAATGCCTGGGGGCCGGATGATTATGGCCCTAGTGTAGGTGATGATTACCAGACTGATCCAAGTCAGTATAATCAGCTTACAGTTGAATCCTCTAAAGGCTGTGATTACTGGGACGAGAAATTTAGGCAGACCGTTCAGTATACCCGCTCCGCCAATGTAGCGTATCATTGGTATGGGCCAAATAGTAATTCTTTTGCAGCTAAAGCTCTTAGAGATGCAGGATTGATTGAGGATTTTAGTGATGCGCAATTAATAGGTCTCTTGCATCCACCATTTAATCCTGACACACTGGAATACGATTTGGAATATGTAATCCCCGGATGGCACACTTTTTACTGAGATAAGAAGAACGATGAGAAATGGGGATAGGCAGTATCAACTTAATAGATTAGTTAATGGCACTACTTGGGTGCTCCTTATTTCTACTATCGCCTGTTGGAGCTCACAAGCACCTCGAATCACTCCCCAAGAAACCGAAAAAATGGTTAAGCAAAATCTTCCACTTGGATCTACTCGGGCCAAAGTCACAGAATTTATTGAGTCTCTCAAAATCGATGATCTCAAAATTGTGCATGACGATTATCACAGCGGTCCGCCACCCTCACCTGATGATCTGCCGAAAAATGTAAAGGCAGATATATCAGGCTATTTAGTTGCGGCTATTCTCAAGGTCGAGAACAACGGGATTTCTGGTACATACAATATCAGGATAGTGTTTTATTTTGATAGCAATGAACGCTTAATAGATTACGCTATCAGCAAACGGGGACAAGTAAACTGAATTTCGAAGATGATTAATGGACAGGAGACAACTATTTCTTGGGTAAGTCCATAAAATGACTTCGTGACTTTTGGTTCCTGGTGGCTGAGACAATCGAAGTATAGATGGCGGAGTTTTAAATGTTACTGTGACCAAGCCAACCCTGCACAAAGCGCAAATCGTCGCCTGTAGCAAGTGTAGAGAGCAATAGTATATTGTTAGCTCACTCCTGAACTATTTCCGCCACATTTCCGCCACTTCTTTAACAAACCCCATCGAAAAAGCACAAAACAGGACAAGTCAAAGCTGTCTAAACAGTCGGTTAAATCGAAGATTATCAAAGGCCATCGAATCTAGTAGGTATGAGGGTTGTAGGATTCATAACCCCAAGGTCAGTGGTTCAAGTCCACTCGCCGCTACTTCAGAATCAATGGGTTAGGGCTGCTGCACAAGCAGCCCATACTTTTATGGACACATTGAAAGGCAAATGAATCATGGCAAACCTTTCAAAAAAGGTTCTGCAAGAGCTATTCAAAGAGATGCTCGCTCACGTTCCATCACCAGAAGAAATGCAGGCCGATCAATATCAACTCACGCGCATCTTTTCTGGTGATGAGAGCTATATGCGCATCAGCGCAGAAGGCATGCCGCCGCTTGAAATGCGAGCAGATCCCGCGGGGAACCTTGGGCCTGCGTTTTATTTGGTCAATGGGGATGTATAGCATTCGAGCGCTACATAGAAGAGATCAACAAAGACGCGGTTATTGGTTCTCAAGTCGGTAAACCGGCGATAGAGAAAAGCATCGAAGAACTTCTACGCACGTTCCGAAGCCAGCCCAACGCCGCTGATAGTGAGCTGGATTCTGCGATACGAAATTCGCTTAAGGCGCTCAGGTCCTCAGTGAAGCCATGGCATGGGCTTGTGCCAGTAGATAATTTTGTCTTAGAGGGGCTGCCCGAATTGGTCGTGGGAAAAGTAACGTTTCGTTCTTTCTCCCATTTCGAAGCTTCCTTCCGAGAAAAGATAAGTGAATACGTAAATATCACGTCTAATTCAGACGAGGAAAAAGCGGGCATTATACAAAGCATTAATACAAACATAGTGCCCTTATTCAGCATGGCGCCAACCTGTGCAGAGGTGGTTGTAGAAAGCGAGGCATCCCGATCACCTGAGTTGATCGACTCAGAAGTGGACGCTTCATTAAATCTACTAAGAATGTATACACACTTGCTCTTCGCCCGAGACACAAGGCCGCTGGTTGGCCTTCGAGGTTCGGTTGTCAGTGCTCCACGGCCATGCTTCCTCTTCACCGACGTCCTAAAGGATGATCAGGAATTCTCTTTCAATATCAAGAAAGTCGGGCTGCTTGTTCCGTACTCGCTCAATAATGATCGGCTTGAGCATTTGAAAACCCATTGTGCTTTCGACATTCTGAGTGCTGCACTGGCAAAGCCGACTCATTCACAAAGCCAGCTCGAAAAAATAGTAATCACCTCGATTCGCTGGCTAGGGCGCGGAGCCGTCGCCGATGATCCGCCCGAAAAGATTCTCACCATGTCAGTGGCCCTGGAGCGATTGCTCACAACGGACGCAGAGAAACACACGGACATCGGCGACAGGTTAGCTAAGAGGCTCGCCTTCCTACTGTCAGATGACCTTGAACAAAGATTAAAGATTTCCGAACGAATGAAAGACTTATACGGGCTGCGAAGTGAGGTCGTCCATGCCGGTAAAACCGCGATATCTATGCGGGATATTATCGATCTAGAGATGCTCGCCTGTAACGCAATAATAGCAATGGCCGGGCACTTGAACGACTGGCGGCAACACCAGGAATTCGTGCAATGGACTGAGCATCGTCTATTCAAGTAGTGCTAAGGAGCCGGAGTTGACTCACTCGATAGCGTGCCGAGATGAGATGCTCGCCGGCAAGATCAAACTTTAACCTGCTTCGCGCAAGATAGAGTGGACGCGCGCCTGCTGCTGGTCGCGGGCCGCGATCAGCCGCTCGATGTAATCCTCGACTTCCTGCTCTACCCAGAGCTTGCCGTTACGCGTGACCGGCTTCGGGAAGTCGTTCCCAGGGTCGGCGGCCTTGCCGCTCGTCGATGCTCCTGCCCAGTCGTGATGATCCTTTTAATGGTTCTCGTCTTGCTGACCCTGCTGTGCATTCCTACGACCAAAGCGGCGGACCCTGCCATCCCGGTTCTGATTGGTCGCATCGTGGCTGTCGGCATTCCCGGCGCAGGCGCAGTAAGCGCAGTGGGCACGTTCCACCCCGGCGGCCCCATTCACGACAAGCTGACCTTGCGTGCGTTCACTCAGCCCGGCGCAATCCTCGACCCTGAGCGGATTCTCGTCACCAGCACCTCAAATTTCGGTGCCCCGTTTGCACAAAATGGGCAGCCACCGGGAGCGGTCATCTCAATTGATCCGCGAGGCAGCGCACCGATTATTATACCGCCAACCTTCGCGAACGCTGGCGGTCAAGCCAGTACTCTCGACCGGCGCGTGATGCTCTTTACTGCGAACAGCCCAGTCTTCCTCAACCGAGTCTATAACCCCGGCGCGGTCACCGCAGAATTCCCAGCGACGGCCAACCCGACGGGCATCTCGCTCAACAACGCCTTCGGAAGGGTCTGGGTCACCGGCATGCCTTTAAGCTACAAAGGAGCGGGCATTCATTCGGTCCTTGACCCGGACGGCCGCCCACTAGATGGTGCGCCCAGCAAGGTGGCCGGAGGGGTCTTCACCGGCACGCTCACCAATCGTGTGCCGCAACTGGTCCAAGGATCAATGACGGCCGGGACACTGGCGACCGCGTTGCTCGGCAAGTCACCCGATGGCAGTGGGCGTGCCGTGTTTGCCGGGCTCCAAGCAGATGGGAGCTTGGTGCAAGTTCACGTCGAGCAGGGCGTCGATGGGCTGGCCCCCGTTGGCACCATCACGCCACTCAACACTGACGCGCAGGTGTCTCGGGCTGGCATGGCGTTCAACTGGATACCCAATGCAATCCTCTATGTGACGGATCCGGCTGGCAACTCCATCGTTGCACTCTCGCTACGTGCCGACAGCAAGACGTTTCGTGTGGAGAGCACGCGTCGCCTGAGCAATGCCGCGCTTGACGTGCCCGTGGATATCGCTCCGGCAGTGGCAGAGGTGGGTAGCTCCCTCTTCTCTAGCAATACGACCATCGCCGGAGGTGCTGACCTCTACGTAGCGAATCGAGGCAACGGCACAATCGTCCGGCTCAAGCAGAATGGGACTGTGGTCGCAGTTCGCAGAGTAGTACTACCCGGCATCGGCCCACTCAGTGCGAATCGCCTGAACGGCATCGCTATCTCGCCCGATGCTAGCCGCATCTGGGTTACTGTGAGCGGAAAACTCCCCGGCTATCCCGAGGGTGCGATAATCGAACTGCCGGCTTTCGGTGGGGCCGGCATTTTCTAGATCGGATTTCAATTGCGTTTGCCTTGTAGCGCAATCTGTTAGATTGCGCTACATCCATTTGAAAACTGCTCTAAACCAGAAATCACGAAGTTGGTACACTCAATGATGCGAGAAGGCTGATAAACAGGGCAGATTCTCAATGTCGAGTGTACCAAGCCTCCGCATTCCGGTTTAGAGCGAGTGAGGTATGGCGATGCACATGGCGCAGGATCAACGACCGCGAACCATGTTGGTCGTCACGCTCATCGTGCTAGCCGTGTCCGCTGCACCTACGATTGTTTCACAGACCCTCGGCGACCGCACTCCTTCGAACGGTCAGGTCAACCTAACGGCTCGCGGTGCTGCTCTGTTTACTACCAAGTTCACACCCCGGCAAGGGCTGGGTCCGCTCTTCAATCAAACCTCATGCATCGGCTGTCACGCCGGACCGACCCCAGGCGGTATGGGGCCGGACGGTCTCGGCATTGCTATACGGGTCGGCCGACAGACGCCAGCAGGCTTCGACCCGATGATCGGTCGCGGTGGGCCGATAGCTCGCGTCCACTCAGTGGCCGAAGAGGGCACCCCTTGTGGTCTCGCACCGGGGATTCCGGCAGGTGCCAACCTGACCTCCGTGCGCAATGCCCCCGACCTCCACGGCGCTGGACTCATTGACGCGATCCCGGATAAGGAGATTGCTGCGGGGGCAATACCGCGCGGTAACGGCGTTCACGGACATCCCCACTGGATAAAGACTGCCGACGGACGGGAGCGGATCGGGCGCTTCGGCTGGAAGGCCGATACCGTCACGCTCAGGCAGACGGTTGCCAACGCTTTTCGCAACGAACTCGGGATTACGAGTCCGCTGGCTCCGGTCGACATTACCTCCGTCGGTCAACCGAGCCGGCACCGCTGCCCCGGTGAGGGTACTGGCATCGAAGATGATGGGAGTATGGTGGATGCGGTCACATCCTTCGTCGCAGCGCTGCCGCCGCCCGCCGCGCGAGCTACGTCGCCGCAGGGGTCGGCGCTATTCAGCACGATAGGCTGCGCTGCCTGTCATACGCAGAGCTTGTCACTGGGGAACCGCCGCATCTCTCTCTTTTCCGACCTCCTGCTGCATGACCTCGGCCCTGAACTCGACGACAAGGTAGTCCAGAACCGCGCGGGTGGACGTGACTGGCGGACCACCCCGCTTTGGGGCTTAGGCACGCGTCCGCGGCTGCTCCACGACGGACGTGCTCGCACCATTGCCGAGGCGATCCTCGCTCATGGTGGCGAGGCGTCGGCAGCAAGGCAGCGCTTCCGTCTGCTCTTACCAGAGGAGCGTGACGCTTTACTTGCATTCTTGGCTGGGTTGTAAAGCACAGCATATAGAATGTACGGAGGAAATCATGCTGAATCGTGAAGAGCTTGAAAAATGTGTCGACCAGTTTCTGTAGGAGGAAGTCGCTCAAATTCTTACGACTGTGCCCTATGTCAGACACTTGGCGGATGAAAGCCAAGAGCTTGATGAAGACTATTACCTTCGCCACAGGGTCGAAACACTTAAGCGAATCCGAATGACGAGTAAAACGGATGCGCTTGCTCTGGCGCATATGATCGAGGAAGACTATGACGCAGCTCGGTTATGGGACCGGTATACTGCGCAAGCATTAAACCATGATTTGCTCTTCCTTATGGGAGCCAGTATAACACGGATTTTGTAACTATTCAGGAGGAGGCGAAGGGCAGCGGCTTGCCGCGCAACACCCGCTCCAGCGCCACCAGCAAACCGTGTCCTTGCTTGCGCGCCACATAGTGCCATACCCAAGAGCAAAGGGCGGCTAATGACAAACAATTGGTACGCGTGTTGCGATAAATCAGCGCGATCAAGTAGGCTTGCAGTGCAGGGGTTAGTAAAGAGGGGGTGTTGTTCATATCACTAACATCTTATTACGGCCCCTGGTAATCCCAATCACGTAACTGACTGATTACCGCAGACGGCAAAAGTAATTGACTTCGATCAATAAGTCTGGCATTATGGCGCCAGCCAACGAGAGGAGGGCATCATGCCTAAACAAGAGGACAAATTCACGAGGGATCTAAGCGAAGAACAACTGAAGGAGCTCGTGCACGCGGGCGGCAAGATGGCCGCCTCGATGCGACAGGTGCTGACGCTCAGCAGTGAGCGCATGGAACGGTTGCGTGAAGTGAACTCGTCTCTTCGTGCCGCAAGCAAGGGGGTGACCGGCGAAGCGCGGTCAGCGGTCTCGGCGTCCCTCAATGCCGTCTCCGCCTCACTGAAGGCGCTGCAAGCCTCCTTGAGGGTCGCCGAAGCTGCGGTGGCGGAGACTACCGGGGCTTTCGACTCCGGCAAATAGGTAGGCACCAAGAAGCCGACATCCTGTTCTGAATCCCCTCGCGTGATGGCGTCGCGATCCGACGGGGGCGACGAAACAGGCGTGTCTCTATCTATACATCGGACGAATCGCGTCAGATCGGGGGCCTCCTTGTCAGTAAACATCAATGCGGAGATCGATACGCTGGAAGGCTTCGCGGCCCCACCGTCCCAACGGGTGAATCTCTTCCCCGTCGACTGGCAGGTCGATGTCGAGAGCATTAACAGGGTCTTCCAGCGGGCCAAAACCGATCAATGGCACATTGAGGATCTGCCGTGGGCGAGCTACGACATGGCGGACTATTCCCCTGACGAGCGGATCGCGCTCGGCTACGAGATGGGCCGTTGGCGCATCCTTGAAAACCTCGGACCGGCATTGTTCGCCCGCATGTTGCTGCGCGTGAGCGAGCGTCATGAGAGCGGGCTCGCGACCAAGTTCATGCTGACCTCCCTCATCGCTGATGAGGGGCGACACGAGGAGCTGTTCACCAGGCTCTCCCAGCGGGCCTTCCCGCTCATGACGGAGGACCCGACCACGCTGTCGCCCTTGGCGAAGGCAGCGCGTCGAGCCCTCGGCTGGCTGGAGTGGAACCTGGGGCAACTGTACGACGGCTACGACGTCGCATTCCGGCAAGAGCCGCTGCCGGTGGCCACATTTTCCTTCCTTTTGGGAGAGCGGGTCGGAGTTGCCGTCTTCCACAAACGGGCCGAAAACTCGAGCAATACGCTGGTACGCGACGCATTTCGGCTGGTGGCGCACGATGAGGCGCGGCACCTCGCATTCATGCGGCTCCTGTTCAAATCTCTCGGGCCGCTGTGGGAGGACCCGAAACTCGCCGCGGCCGGCACTCGGCAAATCCGCGCAGGCTTCGAGTTCACCTCCATGATCCCCGGATGGCACCAGGGAATCGTGCGGCCATGGAAGTTCCCCGCGGGCTATTGGGAATTGGACGCGTCGCTGTCCGGGATCGCGAGGGCCGCCGGTCTGGGGTCTCTTGACGCGGAGCAGCGTTTCGGCGTCATGCGTGACTCGATGGTCGACATCCGCGCGGTGAGCCAGGAGTACGGTGTCCCGTTCCCCGCGATACCAGAGCTTGGTTTAGATGGTGTCCCCGTTTCCTTTTCGGATAAGGGAGTCGGTTTGAGCGCGGTCTAGCGGTTTCCGTCGAGACACAGGTCTCGAGAGAGGAGTCAACGTGCCCTCTATCACAAGCTCCGCGATACGCGTCGAGTCGCCAGCGGATCTGGCAAAGATGCCAACTGTGTATCAAGAGTTACTCCATCACCAGATGCTTGCCCACACCGAGGGCGAGCTGTCTGGCGCCGACGACTACCTTCAGGTATTCCTGCCGCTGGCACCCAACGTGTTCGAGCGAAAGATCTGCTGCGAGCGGGCTGCCGAGGAATACGACCACTACTTGATCGGGGCGGCCGTCCTCCGCGAGCTCGGCGTCGACACTGAGTACATGGTCGCCCAACGCCTGGAGGACCGCAGCCTGTACGCGAGCCCGGCAATTCATCGCATCACCAGTTGGGCTCAGCGCGGCGTGTTCTCGTTTCTCGGAGAGGACGCGGTGCTCGACCACATCAAGGAAATGGCGCAAAGCAGCTACGTGCCTTGGGCGAGCTCGTTCGAAACGATTATCCGCGACGAGCTTATTCACATCGCCCACGGTAAGCGCATCGTCCGCGCGTTCGTTCAGTCCGAAGAAGGCCGCGTGGAGGTTCAGGCGGCGATTGATGCGCTGTGGCCCCTGGTCTTGAGTCTCTTTGGCAAGTCCGACTCGTCCCGGTCAGAGGATTACGTCCACTGGGGATTGCGGCAGCGGACGAACCGGGAGGCGAGAAACAAGTACGTAGAGAGGATCGTGCCGAAGCTCGCTGCCATGGGCCTGACGGTTCCATCTTCGAGCCGGAGAGAGAGGTCGAATGGGAACCACTGACGGCGCCCGGCAGCCTCGCTTGCGCGAGTGGTTGAAGGCGGACCCTGACCTGGCACTCCGCTTCGAGCGCGTGCGAAGCTTCAGCCATACGGTGCAGGCGTCAGAGTACCACCTCACCAACGCCTGCAACCTGCGCTGCAAAGGCTGCTGGTTCTTCGTAAACGACTTCGACAAGGCGACCTCTGAGGTCGGGGACCTGGCGGCTTTACGCAGCTTTGTCCAACGCGAGCGGGAACGAGGGGTCAACAGCGCCCTCCTGATCGGCGGCGAGCCGACGCTGGTCCCCAACCGGGTGTCGGTGTATGTCGAGGAGATGACGTACGTCAATATTTCCACCAACGGCCTGCGCCCCCTTCCTCGCGAGGGCTTCGAGAATGTAACCGTTGCCGTGACGCTGTTCGGCGGCGGATCGCTGGACGACGAGCTTCGCGGCATCCGCCCGAATGGCAAGTCCTTCTCCGGACTCTTTGAGCAGGCGCTCGGAAATTACCGTGGCGACCCGAGGACGATCTTCATCTTCGCCTTGACGGAATCAGGCATCAAACATATCGAGCCGACCGTGGCAAGAATCGCGGATAACGGCAACCTCGTGACCTTCAACTTCTACAGCGCGTATGGCACGCACGATCCGATCAGGCTGGACCGAGGGCACGCCCTGCTCGACGAGGCGCTCCGCGTGCGCGAGCTGTATCCGGACACGGTTACCAGCCACCCGTACTACATCTCGACCATGATCACCGGGAAGTCCCACTGGGACTCGTTCTCATACGACGTCTGCCCGAGCATCAGCATCGCTCATCCCGGGCACGCCATTCGGCGCCGCAACGGGAACCCGACGCTACCCGGCTTCAACGCTTGGGCGGCCGATCTCCAGACCGTCGAGTTCTGCTGCACCTCAGGCCAATGCGCTGGGTGTCGTGACAGTCAGGCGGTGCTTAGTTGGCTGCTCGTGAGTGCGCGGAAGTTTTTTGACTCGCCGGAGCACCTGCGCTTGTGGGTCGAGATCGCCGAGAGCTACTGGCGGCAGCTCTACTGGTCACCATTTCACCCGGCTCGCCTGCGCGGAGACCTTGCCGCTGCCGGATCGGCTCCATGAAAACGATTGTCGATCTGCTGGAATACCGTGCCACGACCCGGCCGGATCAGGTCGCCTACCGGTTCTCGGCCGACGGAATGCTCGGCCCGCACGGCGAGCAGGACGATGGCGAGCTGAGCTACGCGCAAGTACTCGAACATGCGCGCGCCGTCGCAGGTCGGTTGCTCAGACTCGATCCACCGCCTCGCCAGGCCGTCCTCGTCTATCCGACGGGGCTCGACTTCGTCGTCGCGTTCTTCGGCTGCCTCATCGCCGGCGTTGCGGCGGTGCCGGCGATGCCTCCGCTTGGCCGGCCGGAGCGTGCGATACTGCGGTTGAAGGCGATCACGGAAGACGCGCAGGCCACGGTCGGACTCTCGACTCGGCCGTTGATAGATCTGATCGCGTCATTGTGGGCGCCGCGGCACGGCTGGTTGGCGACCAACGAGATCGCTTTATCGGGCTCGCTGTCGCCGCCGGCTCGCCCGACCGCTGCCGACCTGGCCATCATCCAATACACCTCAGGCTCGACCAGCCTGCCGAAAGGCGTGATGGTGCGGCACTCGGAAGCGCTCGCGCAGGTGCAGCGGGTGCACCGCAGCATTCCCGATGCCGATGACTCGTGGGTCTTCGTGAATTGGATGCCGATGTTTCACGACGGCGGCCTCGTTGGCGGAATCCTGCTGCCGTTGGAGATCGGCATCACGTCGGTGCTCATGGCACCCGAGGCCTTCACGACGAACCCGTATCGCTGGCTCAAGCTGATCTCGGAGCAGCCGGCGACGTTCAGCGGGAGCCCCAACTTCGGTTACGAGTTGTGCATGCGCAAAGTCACAGAGAAGCAGCGCCGGTCCCTTGACCTCAGTTCCTGGGTGCTCGCGATCAACTCTGGTGAGCCGGTCCGCTGGTCGACGCTTGCCAGTTTCGCCGCGATGTTCCGTGAATCCGGGTTCAATCCGGGCGCGTTCGTCCCAGCGTACGGACTCGCCGAAGCGACGCTGCTGGTAACGATGCGGCGCCGGAACTCCGCAAAGGACGAGCTCCCAATCGCTATGCGCGTGATGGCCGGCGATCTGGAGGCTGGTCGAATCGTTCCGGCAGGACCGGCGGAGCAGGGGGCGTCGGCGGAAAGCGCGCGCTCCACCGTGATCGTGGGGTGCGGCGAACCGGTCGACGCCCAGCAGGTGGCAATCGTCAACCCGGTGACCCACACGCGGACGCGACCCGGTGTGGTTGGCGAGATCTGGCTGGCCGGCCCGAGTGTCGCGGGCGGGTACTGGAAGGGCGGTGGAGACGAACAGTTCGGATTCACACTGGAAGGCTCGGCGGAGCGGTACCTGCGAACCGGGGATCTCGGTTTCATGTCCGGCGGGGTGTTGTACCCGACCGGGCGGATCAAGGACATGATCATCGTTCGGGGGCGGAATCTGTACCCGCACGACATCGAACGCGTGGTCGAGCTCGCGCATCCGCGGCTTCGACGCGGCTGCGGCGCCGCATTCGGCATCCCGGTCGATGGCACTGAGGAGATCGCCGTCGTCTTCGAAGTCGACGAGAGGTCGCCGGTCGACCACCAGGAACGCGCGGAGGTGTTCGCCGCGATGAGGCAGGCGGTCGCTGACGAGTGCGACGTCATGCCGATGGCGTTAGGCCTCATCAAGAGAAGAACTCTGCCGAAGACTTCCAGCGGGAAGATCCAGCGGTTGACGTGCAAGGCGAAGTTCCTGGGCGGAGCACTGGAGCTTGTGGCCGAGTGGCGCCACCCGCGATTTCAAGCCTGCATGCCAACCGAGGTGATGGTTCCGTGACGAAACCGATGATGGAGTTCGCTGAGGAATGGATCGCGGCTTGGAACAGCCATGATCTCGACAGGATTTTGAGTCATTACGCGGCGGACGTCGTGTTCACTTCGCCGCGGGCGGCGGCCCGGCTTCCGCACACGCGGGGAACGGTCCGCGGCATCGAGCAGCTGCGCGAGTATTGGGCACCGCTCGCGGAGGTCAGACCTCATCTGAAGTTCACGCTGGAAGGGGTGCTGGAGACCGTCGGCGGCTGTACCATCCTGTACCGGGACGAGACCGGTCTCCTCGTTGCGGAGACAATGTTGATCGAAGCGGGGGGCAAGGTAGTCCAAGGGATTGTGAGTCATGCCGCCCACCCCTTCACAATAAGGAAGGACAAACCGTGTTGAACGAGGCGATCACCGACCTTGTGTGCGAAGTGTATCGGCGCGTGCTTGGTATCGAGATGGTGCGGCCCGGAGATGATTTCTTCGGCGACCTCGGCGGCGATTCGCTGGCGTTGGCCGAAGCCGTCTCGTGTATCTACGACCTCCTGAATGTCGACATCATGGAGGCGATGACGACGAGCACGAGCCCGTCGAGCCTCGCGCTGTTCATCGCTCCGCGTTTGCAGCAGGCCAGGGGGCAGCTGCGGCGGCAGCCGTCGACATCAGTCGCGTCGCAGTCGCTGGTGCAGGCGGCGAAGCGGGTCCGAGAACTCGCCGACATGAACGTTGATGAAGTCGCACCTGGGTAGCCGCCAGGGCGTGTCGGATGGATCACGCATGTCCGCCGGTTGCGCCGCGAGGATCGGCCCGTGCGGGGTTCTCTCTGGTGAGCCGCGCCCTTCCGATGCCTTCACGACGCATCTCTGCAACCGCCTGGGAGAAGTGTTGGAGACGCTCCAAGCCCAGGCTCGAAGAGGCACTGAAGCTCATTCTGCGTCGCTGAGTCGACTTCGCAACCGCCCTGATCGGGTTACACTTCTCGTTGACATTTTGCAATTAGTACTGCACACTGTGGAGGTCAGCCTGCAAACAGACTGTTAAAAATCTCACACCTCGCATTGGAGGTCTGGAATGTCCACCAAAAGAGGAGCACGAGAAACTCAAGTCGCGTTTCACATCCGGAGTCTCAGCCTCAAAGTCCTTAAAGTGCTGCTCACTTGAGCAACCATCGCTTGGGTCGCGTGGTCCTTATTCACAGAAAGAACGGAGGAATCCAATGAAAAAGCCCGAGCAATCACAACGCCAGGATAAGAAACAACCTAATCCTAATCCGTCTCCGCTGGAGGCGCTTCTTCCTGCCAACGTGCCTGGCTTCGAGCGGCGTTCGACGACTTTACTAACCCACCGCGAGTTGAATACGAATGAAGTCTTTGTGGCTTATGGCGGCCCGTCCGGAAGTACACTATTAATCTCCATTGCCGACTTGGGAAATCAGCCCAAGCTCTACAAGAACTTCCTGACCGGCGGGGGCCTCCGTCAGTCTCCTTTCGGAAACTCGTTCGGCCTGCCCTTCCGTCAGGCGTCCGTGCAGGCAAGCCCTAACTATGGCCTGTTGCTGGGACAGGTCTCGCCGGCGTTTCCCGGCCAAGCGTCTGGCGTCGTGGGAATGGCACAAGCGTTTCAGACCATTCAAATACCACAGGCCTCACCGCAGTTTTCGCCGCAGGCTTCGCCGCAGGTTTCAGCACAGCTCTCGGCACAGTTCTCGCCACAGTTCTCCCCGCAATCAGCAGTACAGTCGACGGCGACCTTGCTCTCGCAGATTTCGCAGCAGCTTTCACCGGGCCGGGGACCCCAATCATGGATGGTCATCTCCCCGGGAACTCCCGGCGACCAGCCTACGGTAAGCACTGGCCCGGCGTCCCTTACTCCTGCTCAAGCGTCAGACTTATTACAGCGGTCAGGGATGAACGCCGCAGAACTTTCCAAAGGCGCTCAGGACCACCCCTTCTCGCTGGCGCAAGCATCTTCCCCCGCCGACGGCTCATACATCCGACCGTTCGGCCTCGACACCGGGCGCAATGTCGCGGGCTGGGAGCTTTATGACGGGCACAACCACGTGGGCACGCTAATTCTGGGGGTGAATGACCGTATCGGCATTTTAGTCGAAGCGACGAACATCTTGTCGAACACCCTGCTTGAGATCGCCTCAAAGTTCAACTTCGGCGCGGCCGGTTAGATCGTCCGTAGCGGCTCTGCCAGGTAGAAGTCGGCGAGCAATTGACAAGGACTGACGCCACCGCAGGCGACTACGGGTAGCCTGCGCGGCGGCGGCGTTCCCTCAGCCTCCTGGTTACCCAAATGTCTATGAGCCACAAAGGACTACTTCTCGGTATCGCCACGCGGCCGGTTCGTCATGCACCGATGGAGGAGGCCGTGGCCGCCCGAATCACGGTAGAAACGGGCGTGAACAGCGACGCTCGAGGGCAACCTGGGCGGAGACAGGCTACCGTCATTACCCGCCATGCCTGGGAAGCGGCCTGCTTGGAGCTTGGCGTAGCCGATCTGCCGTGGACGACCAGGCGCGCCAATCTCTTCGTTGATGGCATCGATCTCCGAAATAAGATCGGATACGACTTGACAATTGGGGACGCTGTTTTGACAATTAGCGGTGAAACACGCCCTTGTAAAGTGATGGAGCAAGCCTATCCCGGGCTCAAGGCGGCACTGACACCGGAATGGCGCGGAGGAGTCATATGCCGCGTGAGGCGGTCCGGCGACGTCACAGTAGGCTGCGAAGTGGTTTTGACCCGAAACGTAGTGCGCCAGTTAACCAGCGTTTCTTCACATCACGCCCGACGGTTTCTGAAGCAAGGTCGCGCCCTGCTTGGTGGCTGGGCACGAAAACTCGGGTGGAAGAGGCCAAGGCAAGCGTCATATTCCGAACATCAATAAATGCTCTGGGGTTGGAACACTTTTGTTCCGGCTCTGAGCACCCATGAACGATTTGCTCGCGATCCACAGAGCGTCTCTCCGGGCGGGGTACCGAGCCGTGAGTATTAGTCCTACATTTGACAAAGCCTTAACGAGGCCACGCAACGGCGAGATGGCGTCAATCCTGAGCATCGCCTATTACCTGGGGGCGTTCAAACCGATTGAAGAGCTCGACTTCTTACGAGACAACCCGAGAAAACTGCAACTCTACAAGCTGGGGGGCTTCCAGTCCTACGCGGAGAGCGATCTATCGATGCGCGCATTAGCTCGGCATGCTGCCGCTCAGACGTTGGAGGCGTCCGGAATCGAGCGAGATAAAATCGGGGTTTGCCTTTATGTGGCCGAAAGCTTCGACCGCGACGAGATGGTGAATTCGACAGAGGTAAACCGCTTGCTTCTCGACCTGGGTCTGGACAATGCGGTTCCGATTCACATTTCTATCTCCAACTGCGCCAACATCGTGGCCGCCTTACGCATAGCGACCGCCCTGATCGAGGTCGGAGAAACAGAGCACGTGCTGGTTGCGTCAGTCGATAAGGCGTCCCGAAGATATGGCGGGAGAATGATGTTCCAGGATATGTCGGTTAAGAGCGATGTTTCATTAAGCTGCCTGGTTTCGCGCCCGGGCGTTGGGCCTTATGGCATCCGCTACATCGGGCATCATAACTCGGCTGGTTTAATCGACGCCAAATCGTTGGAACCGGCGTCGTATGCCATGGAAAAATTCAACGTCATTCGCTGCGCAGCCAAACGGGCCAGGGAAAGTTTGGGTCTTCAACCCGTCGATTTCGCCAGAGTTATCACCAATAACTATAGCCGGGAAGTTTCCAAGATGTTCCTTAGGCTATGCGGATTCCCGAACGAAGCCGGCTGCTTCGGAAACATCGGCAGGTTTGCGCACGCGGTGGCGGGTGACGTGCTGATCAACTTGAAAGATCTTGAGGTCGAGGGAGCGTTTAGGGCGGGAGATATGATCTTCCTCATGGCTGACTCTATCACTGCGACTTCCGTTCTCTGCTTACAGCGACGCGGCGAAAACGGTGGCAACAATAACTGAAATCTGAGAGACATGACTATTACCGGAACCAATTTGAAAGACCTCCTCCGTTGCCTCTCTAACCTGTCAGTGGAGCACGCCTACGATCCATATAAGGTCTTCGAGTGGCCCGCGCCACTCCCCGAAGACGGTCTTTGGATGAGTGCGGATCTTTTGTCGCTCCATGGCACGCGTCACACAAGCAACCTTAACGAGGAACAACTTTGGAAATTGAGCCGCTGGGAACTGATCAACTTCTTCAGCTTCAATGTCCATGGCATTCGGGATTTGATGCTCCAGGTTCTTTCGTGCATCCACAACCCCGGTTACGAAACGGAGTCAGAATATTTTCACCACTTCCTCGACGAAGAGAATAAGCATATGTGGTTCTTCGCCGAATTTTGTAAACGCTATGGCGGAAAAATCTACTCCACTCAGAAGGTGCAGTTTCCCGCCTTCACCGATGAAGAGATCAAATCCTTCATCGCCTTCGCGCAGATACTCATCACTGAACAGATCGGCGACTTCTACAACCTGCGCATGATGGCGGACGAAAACCTGCCGCCAATCGTCAGGCAAATCAACCGAGTGCATCACGAAGACGAAAACCGGCACATCGCCATGGGGCAGCGGGTCGTCGCGGCGATGTACGAGCGCATAGCTAAGAAACATCCCGAGGAGGCGCTGCGAAAGATTGCAAGCTACCTGCGACGGTACGCAGAGTTCTACTTGCAGTCTTTCTACAACCCCAGCGTTTACCGCGATGCGGGCTTGAGCGATGCCTACGAACTGCGCCGAGAGTTGATTCGAGACCCTTCACGAGGAGAGTTTCATCAACGGGTGCTCGCGAAAACTTTGCGGTTTTTCCGAAGCCAAAATTTACTCACGGGAGAGGTATATGTCAGGGGATGACGAACGAAACATCGACATGGTTACCATTTCCAGGCTGCGAGATTGGGTAGCACTGACAAAGCCACACATTGTAGAGATAGGACTGGACACCGATTTAATCAATGAAGGCGTGCTCGACTCACTAGAGATGGTGAATTTCCTGCTCTACATTGAGGAAATTCGCGGACAGGAAATCCCGGAAGCGCTCGTCCAGCCCCAATATTTCAGTTCGTTAAGAGTGATCCACAACACGTTCTTTCGCGTTTGATTACCCGCGCCGCCAAGGAGTTTACCCATATGCTGGCAAGCGAATCGGCCATTAACGAAGAAGCGCTGAATGACTTCTCCGATTACTTTCATGCGGCCCCCATCGGTCTGCACGTCACGGGACCTGACGGAACGATCACCCGGACGAACCTCGCCGAATTGAAGTTGCTCAGTTACAGCGACCATGCAGATGAGTACATCGGCCACCACATGGCTGAGTTCTTTGCCGATTCGGACAGGGTGCGGACACTTCTGGACCAACTGGTTGCCGGTGAGACGGTCGTCGAACATGATATTACTCTGTTGCGTCGGGATGGCACTCCCCAGCGGGTGCTGTTGTACGCGAACGCGAAGATTGATGGCGGCACTCTTCGCGGCGTGCGCTGCTTCACGTTTCCTCATCCTGAGGACTTGCGGCCTGACGTTGCCGAAGTCGGGGCGCTGAAGGATCAGTCGGTAGCGGAACGTCAACTCGAGCTCACGGCAGCACAGCGCAGCGAGCTGTATGCCGAGCTGCTGGACTTCTTTGATAACGCCCCTGTCGGTCTACACATGGTCGGCGGCGATGGCTTGATCAAGTACGCGAATAAGTGTGAGCTCGCGTCCATGGGATACGATCCCGAGACTTATATCGGACAGCACATCGCGCGTTTCCACGCCGACCAAAAGGTAATCGACGGGATGCTCGAGGACCTGGTCGGCGGGACGCCCCTCGTAAATTTCGGCGCCACCCTCTTCCGCAAGGACGGCGCGAAACTTCCGGTAATGATCTACTCCAACTCCAGGATGAGTGACGACAGCTTTGTCAACACCCGCTGCGTCACGGTGCCGGTGCCGGGGTCGGGCCTGGTAACGAGCAGTACAACTCCGGAGTTCTCCTGGCCTCGCAACGAAGACTTCGGATTCGCGATTTTAAGAAGGGACGAGACGCCGTCCGACGTGAAACCGAACCCGATGACGGTTGCGCTGAAATACATCGCCAGCCGGAAACGGCCGGAGGAGGCTTTGGGGTTTCTGGCTCACGTCAGCAAAGTGCTCGGCTCGACCGAACCCTTTGACGCCATGCTCCGCGAGGCATTAACCCTGAGCGTACCTTACCTGGCGGATTTTGCGACGGTTGACTTGCCGCCGGCTCATCTGGCCCATGCGATCTCTCAGACGCTGAAAACCGATGCGGACAAGATAATTCGCTTCTTTAGTGTGGGTGGTCCGAACACAAAGTTTAGCATCGAATCGGTGCGGGCAACTGGTTTAGTCGAAGCCGGCTTCGACCTTGCCGCGGAACGCGAAACGCGCGGCGAACGCGCGTCAGAGCTGCTGGACATGGGTATCAAGTCGGTTTTGATGGCGCCGCTCACGATTCGTGGGCAACATCTGGGTGCGCTCACACTCCTGCGTGCGAATTTATCTTCCCGACGTGATTTTGGGCCGGCGGATCGCGCGCTCGCCGAGGAGTTTGCGCGTCGACTCTCATTCGCCATCGAAATCGAGAGGCTGTCCAAATGAGCACACCCGCTCAGATTTCGGTTGGCACGGCTGGCGAGTATCAGGCCCGCCTGGCCCACCTGTGGGAGAAGAATCTCGGCGTTTCAGTCGGGAATTTCGACGACTATTTTGAAAGGGGGGGCGATTCTCTTCGAGGTACAGAGTTAATCAATTGGATATACGAGGACTTCGGAGTTGAGCTCTCATTGCTCGATCTCTTCGAAGCCAGAACCATCACGACCCAAACAGACCTCCTTCTCTCAAAAGTACGGAGCACGCACCCCGACAGCGTCAAGCCGATTACCGAGTACTGTTTTTTTGGCCCGAATCAGGCGCGTCTGTTCGGCGCTTTACACTGCGCCGGGTCGAACGAAAGAAAATCGGGAGTCATACTGTGTTATCCGATGGGCCAGGAGTACATGCGAATTCATCGCACGTACGTAGAGCTCGCCAGAAACCTGGCGGATTCGGGGCGCGACACACTACGATTTGACTATTACGGCTGCGGCGACTCCGGCGGCGAAGCTACGGATGGTACGCTGAAACAATGGACGAACGACATTTGTCAGGCCATCCAGATGCTGCGCGCTCAGACAGGGGTGCAGAAAGTGTATCTAGTGGGTGCGCGAATCGGCGCTAACCTTGCACTGAATGCCGGAGCGGAAGCCGATGACCTGGCCGGCATCGTGCTCTGGGAGCCGGTCGTGAACGGCGCGGACCACATAGCGACGCTCCTGCGCGCGCACCATGACTTGCTCGCCTCCAACGCTGAGCTCAATGGCTACGAGCAGCGGCAGTTACCGAATTGCTTCGCAGAATTGATCGGCTTCCCCATCACAAAAGAACTCTACGACGAGTTGACGGCGATTGATCTTCTCTCAACCACTCCTTCCAGGAGGTTGCCGGATATGCTCCTGCTGGCGAACTCAGAAAAGCCGCAACTCGAAGCGTATGCCACCTTTCTGCGAAAGTGCGAGGCCAGGCTCGATTATGTGATCGCGGGCGAATCAGATCGCATCTGGCTCAAGGAAGATCGCCGGCACAAAGGCGTCATTCCGGCGCGTGCCGTCCAGGCCATTGCGTCGTGGTTATCCGGGAGGAGCGAATGAGCGAAGAAATCATCACCTTTGGAAAGACGCGGACGCTGGTCGGCATCCTTCATACACCTGTTGGCGACGTACCGCGGGCGGACCTTCCGGCCGTGCTATTACTGAACGCCGGCCTCCTGCACCGGGTCGGGCCAAATCGGCTTTATGTGAAGATCGCCCGCCAACTGGAGCGCAGCGGGTTCCACGTATTGCGGTTCGACGTGTGGGGAATCGGAGATAGCCATGACCATGCCGGCGAGACAAAGGGCACGTTCGTCGATGACACCCTCGAAGCGTTCGAAGTATTAAACCAACGTCTCGGGGCGACCAGGTTCATGCTGATGGGAATTTGCATGGGCGCGCAGATCGCGCTCGAAGTCGCCAGCCGCGACCTGCGAGTGGAAAGCCTGGCGCTGATGGAAGGGATCTACGTGAAGTCCGCTAGATATCATCTCTCCCGTATCCTGAGCCCCCGTAAATGGAAGCGCGTCTTCACCGGTGAGAGCCAAATGGTAAAGCGACTACGCAAGAAGCTACTGCTCAAACACTCAGGGAATAACTCGGACAATCGCCAGCCGGCAACCGAGAGCAAGGGCAGTCACACGAGCAACGGAAACATTACCTTGTTTCTCGACGAGAACCGGGATAAGAACATGAAGGAGAAGCTTGGCGCCCTGCTTGAGCGGGGCACAAAGATTATTCTCATCTTTCGAAACGGAAATGAAATCGCCTACAACTACCGGCTGCGGAAAGCGGGTGACGAAATTTTCGCGGTGGGACTGCCGCGCGGGCTGGACGTGGTGTTCGTAAGATTTGCCGACCACACCTTTACGCCACTCCTCAGCCAGGATTTATTGCTGAAAGCCATAATGAGGTGGATCGAAGCGCTTGGCCTAAGGGAATGCGCGCGCGCCTGAGGATTCGAAATGCCGAGAGTAATGATTGTCCTGGAAGCGACCGATGGGGGAACGGCGAGGCACGTCGTTGACCTCGCTCTCGGGTCCCACTCGCGCGGATTGGCTGTCGACCTGGTGTGCGCAACGCGCCGTAAGCCGGAGTTTCGCCATACTCTGTCTCAGCTACGAAAAGCAGGAATCACTGTCCACGAGTTTGATATGCGGCGGAAAGTGCGTCCGCTGCGGGATATCGCCGCCGTGATTCGGCTCAGAAGTTTGATACTGAACACAGCGCCCGACGTTCTCCATCTTCACAGCTCCAAAGCCGGCGCCCTTGGGCGAAGCGCGATCATCGGACTGGGCCGGCGCCGCCCGGTGGTCGTGTATACGCCACACGCTTATGCCTTTCTGGCCCAGCCCGGACGTTTGAGCCGTTGGATGTACCGGAAGGTGGAAAGCGCGCTATTGCCCTGGACGGATGGTGTGGTGGCCGTGTCGGAAAGCGAGGGACAGGCGGCGTGGCGGCTAGGAGCAAAAGACCGCGTGGTGGTGATCAACAACGGCATCGACGCCAGCATGGGCTCTTGGCGGCGGTCCAGAGAACGCCTTCTGCGTGTCGGCTGGCTGGGCCGTCTGACATGGCAAAAGAACCCTGTGGCCGCGATCAAGATGTCGCTGGCCCTTTCACATCTCGGTCTGGATCATGAATTACTGCTTGCAGGCGATGGGCCCGAGCGGGAACAGGTGCTGGCCGCGATACGCGATCTGCGAGCCGAAGCGAGTGTGCGGGTGCTGGGCCACATCCGCGATACGGATGCCTTCCTCGCCGACATCGACATTTTCTTGATGACTTCCAGAACAGAGGGCTTGCCTTACGCGGGGCTGGATGCGATGGCCCACGGCCTTCCGATTGTAGGGTTCGACGTTCCCGGCGTTCGGGATCTGGTTGACTCTGGTGTGACAGGGCTGCTGACCGCTCCCGGCAACTTGAGCGAATTAGCTGCTCACGTCGCGCGGCTTGGCCGAAGTGAGGAGCTTCGGCGCTCGTTCGGAGTCGCGGCGCAACGGCGCGTGCGAAACGATTTCCAACTCTGCGAGCAGTTAGATCAGCTCAGCCTGCTGTACCGTTCACTTGCCGCGGGCCGTGTTGCCACCGGCATCGGCGGGAGAGAGGACATTGAGAGGCAATGTTTCAATTTTTCTTTTACGGAGTGATCGTCGCGCTGTTCGGGTTAGCGGTTATCGAGATCTACCTCCGAATCAAATATAGAAACTTGCTCTGGATTCAGGTGTATCCCCAGATTTACGTGCCTGACGATGAGCTTGGCTACCGTTACTTACCCAACGCCGAAGGTGAGATTCGTATTCCGGGGATCCATCGACGGTTCCGGACCAATAACCGGGGATTCCATGCCCGCGATTTCGTGCGGACGAAAGCCCCCGGGACTTATCGAATTGCAGTCGTCGGCCCATCCAACTCGACCGGCATCTGGTGCCATGGGAAGGGGAAGAACTTCTCCGAGCTGCTGGAAGACATGTGCCGGTCGGCGGGCCATCAGGTGGAGGTCATGAACTTTGGTATCGACGGAAGATTCCGCGCGGTGCAAGAGCTGCGACTTATCGAGACGGAAGTCGCTGATTATCAACCGGATCAGATACTCCTGGACGTGGAACTCCCGTTCGTCCACGGAAGCTTCAGGCGTGACCTCTACAAAGGCTACGTCATTATTTATAACTCCGAAACGGAACATTCCAGGCAGTGGTGTGAGGCAATGATTGACAGCGCCACCGAGCAGAAATTCCTCATCCCTCTGTACTACGCATCCTTCATCGTGAGAGCCGCTGTGCGTTACTACATGAACACCAGCAACAGCTTTCGCTCTGCCAGACTACGGACGTTTGTGGAGAACAGAGTCCAGGCGCACGACCTCTCACTGTTACCCTACTCGTTAAAAAAATCGGTGGAGGCCCTTCAAGCAGTTAGAGATAAGTTAGCGCAACAGGGTGGGGAGCTGACGATCTTCCAGTGCTCGGCCAATCCCTACTACCGTGAAGTGACGGCCAAGTATGGTCTCAGCTACCTCGAACTCAATGTCTTGCCGATGACTAAGTACGTGCACGACCGCGACGGACACTACTCTTACGAAGGGCACGTCGAGGTCGCCAGGCAGTTGTTCGAGCAACTGACCAAACGCCAGACCTTTCAGGCGAAGGGCCAGAAACCCGCGGCCGCGTCGGACCAGAGCGGCGCGCAGACTGAGGACAAAGAAGCCCCAGTCGCGGCGTATGTCAGCTAGCTATTTTACTAACCAATCGAGGTTGGCCAAGCGATGAGGGTTTTGTATGTCTCGCACTTTGGTGGCCTGGGCGGAGCCGAGCGCAGCCTGCTGGAACTCATGGACGCGGTTCGGAGGCTGGGCGTTGACCCCGTCTTACTATGTCCGTCCGGGCCCCTGAGCGAGGCCGCCGCAACGGCCGGCATTCCTGTGGCTAACTGGGGCGCGCGTCCCGTTACGCGCTCACGAGGACTGAATAACTGGAAGTTTGTCCTTCCCCGTCTGCCTCTGGGCTGGAGGGAACTGGATCGAACAGTGCGGCGTTTCCAACCTCACCTTCTCCATGCGAACAGCGCGCAGGCCATGCTCTGGATCGGCCCGGTTGCGTCGTGGCGAGGCTGCCCGGTGGTTTGGCACTGGCGAGATTTCTATGGCGGCCGTGGTGTCGCCAAGTCAATGGCCGGACGAGCCGATGCGATCATAGCCATCTCTGAAGCCACGCTGACATTCGCCGAGAAACTGCTCGGTCCCTCGTCGCGCCACCTTACGCTCGTTCGTAACGGCGTCGCTGATTTACCGCCGCGCGATGCCGACCACGTAGCCGCTGTTCGCCGCGCCCTAGATATCCCTCCTGCCGAGCGGCTCGTGGTGATGGCCGGTCAGTCCATACCCAGGAAGGGCCACGCTGTCCTCCTTGCAGCGCTTGCTATTCTGACCCGGACCCATCCCGACTTACACGCGTGGCTATTGTGCCCGGAGCATGATCAGAAGGCCGCGACCTACACTCGGCAACTTCGCCGGCTCGCAGTGGATCTCGGGTGTGGCCCACAAGTCAGGATCACCGAGGGGGTCGAGCAGATCGCACCTGTGTTATATGCCGCCGACGTGGTAGCCGTGCCGTCTTTGCGGGAACCATTCGGGAGAATAGCGGTGGAGGCGATGCTGGCCAAACGTCCGGTAATAGCATCTTCGGTCGACGGCCTGAAGGAGATCGTGACGGAAGATGAAACAGGCTTGCTGGTCCCTCCGGGTGATCCCGCCGGCCTTGCGGCCGGTTTAGCCCGCATCCTTGATGAGCCCGCCTCGTGGGCGTCAAGAGCGGAAGCCGCTCGGCGCAAGGCGCTGCATCTCTTCTCAATATCGCGCGTGGCGGCGGAACTCGTTCCCGTATACGGCGCGATCTGTCATAACTGAACTCTCAGTCATTGCATCCGGAGCGTAAAAGGACATCGCAATTAGGCGGCATATGCACATTGGAGTGGATGGATCATTCTGGGGTGGGCAGGAGCGCGGAGTCGCCGTTGCAACGCGACGGCTGTGGACTTCATATCTTGAGAGGCGGCCGCTGCAACGTGTAACCGTTTTTGCGCACGGGGTGCATACATCCGAAATGCCCAACGCTTCGCTGGTGCCGGTTCGCCCTCTAACCCCCATCTCCCGTTTTGCCTGGCAACAAGTGGTCTTGCCGGCATTAGGGCGAAAGCAGGGCGTCGAACTCCTACACTGTCCTTGCTATACGGCCCCGGTGGCGCTGTCGTGTAAATTTATCGTTACGGTGCACGACCTCATCGCCTGGACACATCCGCGGTTGGCGGGTTGGCGTAACGCGCTCCATTTCCGCCTGCTCGTCGGCCGCGGGATTCGGCGAGCCCGGGCCGTATGTGTACCCAGCGAGTTCGTCCGGCGCTCCGTCATTGACTATTTCGGCATTTCCCGCGGCAAAGTGTTTGTCGTGCCCTGGGGGGTGGATTTGGAAATAGCGCCCGTGCCCAGGGACATTGCGATTTCAACGGTTCGTCAGCGGTTCGAGGTGAATGAGCCATTCGCGCTGTTTTGTGGTTGCATTGAGCCGAAGAAAAATCTCGAAGTCGCGATTCGGGCATGTGCGGAAGCGGGCCTTCTGCTCCTGGTCGTCGGCCCACAGGTCCGCGCATCGCAGAACCTGCTCCCCGAAGAAGGCCGTGGAAGCAATGGTCGCTGGCGGTACCTGGGCTACATGACTCCATCCGATCTGAGTGCCCTCTATTCTGCCGCAATCGCCTTAGTGTTTCCGTCATCCACCGAGGGCTTCGGGCTACCTACGGTCGAAGCTATGAGTTGCGGGTGCCCGGTCATCGCCTCGGACGCCCCGGCGTTGCGTGAGGTTTGCGGCGGGGCCGCGCTCCATGTGCCGCATGGGGATGTCTCGGCGCTGGCGGCATCTTTGCGCGCGGTGAGTACCGACCGCGCGCTCCGCGATAGTCTGGTGGGGCGTGGGATCGCCCAGTCGAAACACTTCAATTGGGCCAACGCGGTGGATAGCTTTTCCGAAGCGCTTTCCTATGCCGAGCATTCCACGTCCTAGCGATTCCACACGAGTAGTGTCTAAAACGGCCGAGGATAGGAATGAAAATAGATTTGCCGGGAGGTGACGCGGGAAGGGTAGCCGTCATGGTGGACAAGTATCCGTGCCTGTCGGAATCCTTCATCCGACGCGAGCTTACCTGCCTCGCTTCACTTGGTTTCACGCTGGTGGTCTTGACGTTCAGCCCGGCGCGCCGTTCTGACAGGTCACTCCTGCCCGAGTCGCCCTTTACCGTCTTCCATCCGGACGCGCCCGCGCGGCGCGGTGGCCGGCATCAAGTCCGTCTCGGCGTAGAATCGTTGCGAGAACTGCCGCGTGCACTCACCCTCTTTCCAAAGGGGTTAAGGGGCGCGGCGGCGGCAGGCCGTGCCGCCTGGGCTGCGGCTGCGATTCGTCCGGCGCTTGAGAGATGGAAGCCCGACTGGCTGCATGCACACTTTCTAGGCATGCCTGCCGCCGCCGCCAGCCTTCTGAGTCAGCGCTTGAATATTCCACTCAGCATTTCGGCTCACGCACGCGACATCTTTGTTCCACAGGTTCACCTCACAAAGGTGTGCTCCCGGGCGCGGTTTATCTCTACGTGCTCGGAGCACGCACGGACGTCGCTGATGGAGCAATTGCCACTCTTGCTGGCGGAGCGCGTCGTCCATTTCCCGCACGATGTCGAGTGTGATCTTACGGTTAAGAATCGGGAGCTAGTTAACGGCGTCCCCCTCCGCATCCTCTCTGTGTGCCGTCTTGTGCCGAAGAAAGGCATCGACGTGATCTTGAGGGCTCTGGCGCTGCTGCGATCCGAGTCGCGCTGTCGCTATCGCTATCGGATTGTAGGGGGTGGACCAGAACTCCCGCGGCTCATGGCGCTGGCCTGTGAGCTCAATCTTGAGGACGTGGAGTTCGTCGGCCCGGTTCCACCCGACGTCGTTCAGAGAGAGCTTACCCAAGCCGACGTCTTCGTTCTCGGCGCTCGGAGGATGCCCGACGGAGATCGGGACGGAATCCCTAACGCGATGCTTGAGGCGATGGCCGCGGGAGTCCCGGTGATCGTCAGCGATGCAGGTGGCGTGTCGGAAGTCATCCGCCACCGAAGCACTGGCTGGCTCCTACCTCCGAACAACCCCGAGGCATTTGCGGACGCCCTCAGGGAGGTGACATCAGACGACCGCGTGCGACGACGAGTTGCAGCAAGTGCTCGTGCCGAAGTTCGGCGAAGATTTTCTCGAAATGGCAGATTGCTCGCGCTGAGGCTCATCAGTGAAATGGCGGATTCCTGAGGCTCGATCAGACGGCCGGGTTGGGGTACGCGCAAGCAAATACTTGAATAATCTGGTAGAACTGGCTGCATAAGATGGAGTACGACGTCGCAGGGGCTTGCACCCTTTTGTAATTTGCACCGCAACCGAAAGAAATTAGTTGACAGCACACACCTAAAGTAATAACCTTGCGACGTTTCAACCTCTTAATACAAGCCGCTTCCTCGACCGGACGAAATGTTACGCGGCGAGATTCCGTAGGGTGATTGAGCTCGCTACACAGTGTTTTCCGCTGGAGGATTCGGAGGCGGCAGCGGAGCGCACATAGAACCTAGCATCGTCTGCCAGGGCTTATTTGCCTAATCGTTTTCAAGGGCTCGGCCAATCAAAATCATTGGGGTTCGCAATCGGAGTCCCGGGCGGACACGAACTGAAACGGTGGGCCTTGCTAGACGCCGGCACTCAAGTCTCGCAGTATTTACACCTCTTCCATGAATTGTCGGCAGGCGGGAGCGCCTACTCCTATTGATGGGAAGTAAGTCATGGCACTAAACGAAGATGGGTTTTCGATTATCAATATGCCGCCGGTTGACGACGCGTTCCTGGCCAGTTTCGGCGACCTGCATTTCGATGACCATAGTGGTGGCAACCATAAGTACCGGCGGTTCTCGCAGTACCGCTTTTATTTTGAAGGCGAGAGTTGGCGACTCGACCTGCTTCCGCACCGACCCTACGTCGCATATTCAAAGTACAACAAATTTGCGGGCGGCATCAGACGCCATTATCAACCGCTCCAGATCGACCCAACACAGTTCATTGATCAGGGCGCGAAGGAGATACCCTTAGACACGACGAGCGAGTGGCAGTTGAATGTGCATCAGTACCGCGTGTTGACGGGGCCCGGCATCCATGGTCACATCGTACCGGAAGGCGTTCATCAGGACGGGCATGATTACGTCTTAATCGGAGTCTTCAGGCGGCACAACATCTCCGGCGCGGAGATGAGCCTGATACCCGTCGCCGGCGGCGAACCCTTTTACAAGACCGTGCTTGAAGAAGGGCAACTGGTCGCTTTCGACGACCGGCGAATGTTCCACTATGTGACCGACATCGAAGCTCTGGACGGCGGCACGGGCTACCGGGACATCATTGTCGTCGCCTGCTCGAAATGGGAAGACCGATGGTACGGACAGGAGTTTGAGGAGCAGGCGCTGGAGCAAAAGTAAGAAGCCGAAATGGCCAGGCTCCGTGGCGCGCCGATGCAACAACGCGAAAGCGGTCCTCACCTCTCCGCATACCTACGTTCTGGATGGTAAGGAGAAAGACTCATGGCGATGTCAACGCAGGCTACCACGAAGAGTTTCGTGTCCACCCTCGAAGAGCTCATCCTGCTTGACGGTGAAGTGATTGATAGACTATTTGAGGAGGAGCGCAAGAGGAGTGCGCTCATCTCGGAGGTCATCGAGCTTTGTGAATCGGCCTTCAAAGAGAACAGGCCGGACGCCCTCTTCGCCGCCCACCAAGCCCTATACAAGATCTACAGCCTGTATCTTCACATCCCGCGTCCGGGTGCGCCGACTGCCGAATCTTCCGCCACCATCCTTAACCTGCGCAATATCATCGAGAGACACTTTCTCGAATACGAAGATCAGCGCATTCCGTCGAGCGTATGGTACGAAGTCCCCAGGGAGTATGACGCCTACAAGAAATGGATGCTGGAGAAAGTCCGTCAGCACCCGTCTTACCATCATCCGCTTTACGAGAAATACTTACGCGAACGAGCCGGCATTGATGGACTACGCACTTTCATCGTCCAGGAGACCACCATCGACGCCCGCTTCGATGACTTCCTGGCGATGGTGCAAATAGGGACAGAGGAGGGAATCAAACTGGAGATCGGTTCGAACTATTGGGACGAGATGGGTCAGGGCATACAGGCGAAAATGCATACCGCAATGTTTACGCGCATTCTGAGGAAATTCGACATCGAAGCGAATGTGAATGGGTCGCTCACGACGGAGGCTCTGGCGTGCGGAAATTTGTCGCTGATGCTCTCCTTGCGCCGTCAGTATTTCTACCAGGCCATCGGCTATTTCGCCGTCACCGAGTATCTCGCGCCCCAACGTTTTAGGGATGTCATCACCGCGTGGGAGCGGAACATGCTGAACTTGGGAGACGCCGAATACTACGAAGCGCACGTGATGATTGACAGGGCTCACGCCGACAACTGGTTCAGTAACGTCATCAAGCCGGCCATTGCGAGCGACCCTGAAGCCGTTGTCGAGATCACTCGCGGCGCGTTCTACCGGCTTAACACCTCACAGAGATATCTAGATCGCCTGATGTCGGCTTTGGGTGCGTAAAGGCCCTGCGAGCGCGTTTTTCGCGGAGAGCCGCTCCGTACCTTGCCGCACAGGAATACATTGCGGTAGGCACGCGCGCAGGCCACATGCTCGCGGGGGCCGCGACTTCAGCGTTTCGAGACACCACTTATGCAAGACGCACGACTGAATCCCTCCGCCGAATTAATTGATTCACTCGCGCGCGAGCCGGGGGTATCACGCGAGCTTCTGCTCGAGTGGAATAATCCCACGACCGCCCCTCGATCCATCCACAGGCTATTTGAGGAGCAGGTCGCCCGGACGGCCGACGCGGTGGCGTTAGTCTTTGAATCCCAGCAGTTGACCTATGCTGAACTGAACACACGGGCGAATCGAGTGGCGCACAGGCTGCACAGGCTTGGGGTCCGGCCAGAGCAGTGCGTGGGCATACTCGTGGAGCGCTCACCCGAGATGGTCATCGGTCTGCTGGGCATCATCAAGGCAGGCGGGGCTTACGTGCCCCTCGACCCGCGAATGCCCCGAGATCGCCTGCTGTTTATGATTGACGAGGCCAGGGCATCAATACTTCTGACGCACAGTGCGTTGGCAGGGCAGTTGCCCGGCTTCGCGGGAACTCTCATCCGCCTCGATGACGCGGAAGACGAACTCGCCGCCGAATCCGAACATAACCTTTCCCTGGTCGCATCGCCTACATCGCCTGACAACCTGATGGGGCTGCTCTATACCTCCGGCTCGACCGGAAAACCGAAGGCCACGATGATTACCGGCCACGGCTTCCTAAATCTGTGTCTCTACTATCAACGCTATTACCCTTTCACCTCTCAGTCGCGCGCGCTTCTGATGATGAACTTCAGCTTCGATGCCGCGTTCAAAAATATCGTCGTGCCTCTTTTGGCGGGGGGCAGACTGATCCTCGCTAATCCCGGCTACTACGACGCCGCGGTGTTGCTCAAAGCCATTGACGAGCACGGGGCGACGTTTATCAATACGACGCCAAGCCAGATTTACCCGATCATTGAACTGGCCGCGGCCGGCGATTACCGGAGCCTGTCAACTCTCGAATGCCTGATGGTGGGCGGGGAGGCAATGATCCTGCCGAAGTTCAGGCAGTGGCTCGACCAGACGGGCCGTCGGTGCAGGCTGATAAATGTCTACGGCCCGGCAGAGTGCTCTGATGTCGTCTCACTGTATGAGGTCCCGAAAGACGAGATGGACAAGATTCAGGTAGTACCTGCCGGACGCGCTATTGATAACGGGGACTTCTATGTGCTCGATGACTATCTCAACCTGTTACCGGAGGGCGTGCCGGGCGAGTTGTGCGTGTCCGGAGAACTCTTGTCGCGGGGCTACTGGCGGCGTCCCGATCTAACGGCTGAGAAATTCGTCCCGAACCCGTTCGTAGCGGGCGACAGAATATATTGCACCGGCGACAGGGCATGGCGGCGCGCTGACGGCGAGATCGAAATTCTGGGGCGCATGAGTGAGGGACAGGTTAAGCTGCGTGGCATACGAATCGAACTCGGGGAGATCGAGAGCGCCTTGCACAGGCATGCTTCGCTGCGTGAGACCGTCGTCGTGGCGCGCGAGGATGAGTCGAAGGAGAAACAACTTGTTGCCTACGTTGTACCTCGCGAAACGCAACATGCGCCTTCGCACGCTGACCTGCGCGATTTTCTACGGCAGACGCTGCCTGAGTATATGGTTCCCGCCTACTTTGTCATGCTTGAGTCGCTGCCGATGAATCGGAACGGGAAAGTAGACCGGAAGGCGCTGCCGCCACCGCCCCGTGGAAGGCCCCCGTTGGCTAACCCCTTCGCGCCCCCGCGTGACCTGTTTGAGCAGCGGATAGCCCTGATTTGGGAAGAGGTACTGGACGTTCAGCCCGTCGGCGTGTTCGACAATTTCTTCGAGCTGGGGGGCTATTCCCTACTTGCCGCAAGACTCTTCTTGCAGGTCGAACGACTGGTCGGGCAGACACTGCCGCTGGAGTTGCTTACGCAGTATCCGACTATTGATAAGATGGCCGCTCGGCTACGCGGCGAAGGTTATTCTTCGGCATGACCTCACGAGTTTCCTATATGTTTGTAGTTTCGATCAGGCGCGTCCGGGAGTTGTGATGGCAGATGTCTCAAATCCACTTCCAGGCCCTCAATCCCACATCCTGAGAAATCATTCGGCCCACGATGGTTTAGGAAAAACGCTCTGCGTCTCTGGCGCAAGCGGCTTCCTGGGCAGTCACTTTCTGTTCTGGCGCGCCAGGATGCCCGGAAGATTTATTGCTTTGGCGAGAGGCGTTTCGGTGGACGAAGCAGAGCGGCGGATACTGGAGAGGATTGAAGTCTGCACTGCCTCATACCGAGTTCCTTTCGAACCTGAAAGCTGGAGAACCCGACTGAGCGCAATCAGAGGCGATGTTACGCGGAAAAACTGCGGAGTAGACGAAATCACCCTGGCGAAGGTGCGAGACGAGGGAGTGGATGAGTTCTGGCACTTCGCCTTCGGGTTTAGCACTGACGAGTCGCACAAGGATGCGCTGTATGCGCAAAACGTAACCGGCACTCGCAACGCGCTGGATTTTGCGCGCTCAATTTGCGCCAAACGTTTCATCCATGTCTCTACAGCTTACACAGCAGGACGCACTCACAACTACGCGCACGAGGAACTTCATCCCCTTCCCGGAGAGTTCAACAACTTCTATGAGGAGAGTCAATGCCTGGCCGAACATGAGGTGGCGACTTTTTGCCGGACTCACCAGATTGACTACCGCATTCTCCGACCGTCTACTGTCATTGGTCCCTCTCTGACCTTGATGACCGGAGGTTGCACAACCGGACTGTACGGCTTCGTGAAGGAACTCCTCGACCTCCGCTCGAGCTTACCCAGCTCGGCGCATTCCTTTCCCCTCGCCGGTAATCCCACAACCCAAATCAATCTGATCCCTGTTGATCACATGATGGCTGACGTCAATAAGCTCATAGCCGGTGAGTTCGCAGGAGGCCCAATCTATCACCTCACCAGCGCATCGAATCTTACAGCCGAAGTGATAGTCAAGACGCTCTTTAAAGCCCTGAAAATTGAGCAAACGTCGGCGTTCTCGCAAACCATTCCGGAGCGGACATCTTTTGAAACAACAGTGAATAGGAGATTAAAGTTTTATTGCGATTACCTTCAGCAAGGTAAAGAGTTTGAGCGTTCCTTACCAGGCGATCATGGCATCAACCGACAGGAGTTACATGACTACGTAATGGAGTACATGGGGGAATCTCAAGAGGCGGCGGAAGGAACCGTTTTCCGTCGCACCTGTTTGCGAAGCCGGGACGATATTGCTTTGTGCGCGTTTACCGGCGGAAATTCTGTGGGCCCTGCGGTGGTCTTAGTCAACGCCATCGGAATACCGGCGATCATTTGGTTGCCCCTGGCAAAGCGACTAGCCGCGCCGTTTAGATTTCTCACGTGGGAGTCGCGCTGGGTTCCTAACTCCGATAGTGCCTTCGACCCTGAAAGATGCGCCATCGGCCATCACGTCGAAGACCTCGTTAGCCTGCTCGACGCTAACCGCATAGAGGCAGCCCATATTATCGGTTGGTGTAACGGCGCACAGGTTGCGCTAAAGTTTGCCTCTCTCTACCCCGAACGCGCTCTTAGCCTGGTGATTGCTAATGGAGCTTTCAATTTGCCACAGAGCGTCCCGCGGACTCATTACGAAAAGACGATGCGCGCTTCGATGCCTGAAATCGCCAGCAGTAGGAGATCAGCCCAACTCTTTCATCGCCTCATAACGGGGAGTCGTACTGAGTTCGACGGGGAGGCAGATCCGGGCCAGGGGGCAGGCCAAACACTTTCGTTGACGGCTTGCGTCAATCCGGCGCTTCGTCGCATCATCAACACCCCTTTTAGAACTCCAGAGCTGTTGTATCGTTATGCCCATATGATTTCACAATCGTTTGGCGAACCAGAACATGCGTGGGCCATTGGTATAACTGCGCCGACGATGATTATTGCGTGCAGCAACGATCAGATTGCCGCTGTGGAAGCTGCGCGTGAGATCGCAGGGCGAATAAAAGGCGCTCACCTGGTAATACTTGAGGGAGGTAATCACCACGGAATCTTCGATGATGTCGGGATGCATAATATAATTCTCAACTTTCTTGCGTGATGCGACACGCATGCTTCCGCGACCGGCCGCTTACATGTCACTGCGTATTCGCTACCCCGCGCCTCCTCTTCTGTCGCGCAGGCTACGCTCGATCACGCGAATGTTGACACCGCACACGATGGACGCGCATGATGGACATTCCATGGATGACCGGCGCGGAGTGCATTTCGGTGATCGAGGCGACGTCGTGATCAGGGCCATTCGATACGAGGTCGGCGAATGCGTTCCGCTGTGCGACCTTGTTGGCGAGGGCCTCTCGCTGGAGGAGGCAAGCCAGTTGCTCGACCAGCAAATCCTCGGGGTCTCGGTGCTCAATCGCCCGCTCGCTCAAGCCATGGAGGTGTGCATTCGCGAGTCGCTGCAATCGGCAGGGATCGCGGCAGCAGACATCGACACCGTCATTCTCGCGACCGAAAGTTTCGGAGCTCTCTTCGAGGACGACGTTCCCTCGGCAGCCGGTCCGTTTCGTGACACCCGCAATCGCCTCTTCCTGTTGTTGCAGCGTCTGGGAATCTGTAGGGCATCCGTGCTTTGCGCCACGTACGGCGCCTGCACCAATCTCCTGCATGCGTTCATCATGGCCGAGGCGCTCGTGATCAAGGGTCTAAGCCGCAACATCCTGATCGTCGCCGGCGAGAAATTCGGCGCTCCTGGCGCGCGCCTACTGCCGGAGGCAGTCTCGATGGCCGGAGATGGCGTGGCGGCCTGCATCGTCAGCAGCGAGGCCCCCCGGGAAGACGGGGCCTTCCGCCTCGCATACGTCGGCACTCGGCCGTACAAGCAAGTGGACGACCGCACCAAAATGCTGCTCGAGATGTTCTACGCCATGAGGAACGCGGCCGCGGACTGTTACGAAGCGTGCAATCTCCAGCCCGCAGACTTTCGCTGGATTGTGGTTGGCGACTACAATACTTTGACGTCAGTCACCCACGGCAAGCTGCTGGGCTTCCCTCCGGACCGCGTTTTTCTGAAAAACGTCGGCCAGCTCGGGCATATCCCATTCGATCCGTTGATCAACCTGGCCAACCTCACCCGGGAGCAACTGATCGCCACGACCGAGCGCGTCCTTCTCTTTCTCTGTGGGCCGGTGTACTGCGGGGCCATCGCGCTCGAGGCAATTTGATCTACTACCTTCACTTCGCCACCGTCGGAGCATCGTCTTATCCGACATCACTCTGATATTTACGGCGCATCCAAAGGTGGTTTTGGGCCGTCCCTCAAAAACGCTCTACCGTTGTGGAGAGATTGTAACCAACGGAGAGGCATCTGAAAGCCATAGCACGATGCTACCATCTGAACCACCAGCGGCAAGCATATCGCCTTTGGGATGGAATTTTAAGGCGAAAAGCTCCTGCTCACTTTCCGTCAGCGTCGCACGTTCCTGCCCCGTTATTGTATCCCAGATGCGTACCGTCTTATCTCTACTTGACGAGGCTATGATTTTCCCAGAGGGGGAGAACGAGACCCCTGTAACTAAGTCAGTATGGCCGCGCATCCTTTGACTCATTGTGCCGGACGCCAGATCCCAAAGAATCACCTCGCCGTCCCAGTCACCCGTGACCAGATTCTTACTGTTAGGTGAAAAGGCTACACAAGAGGGCCATGAACTGTGCCCGTTAAGAACCTTCAAAGGGCTGGTATCACCGATGCGCCAGAGGGAAATCGATCTTGGTGATTCCGGGGTTGCGGGGCTGCCACCGCCAGCTACGAGGAGCCTACTATCAGGCGACCAGGCCAGAAACGTGAGACAGCCGCTTTGTTTAAGGCTCGGCAGCGCTTTGAAATCTGGCCCTTCCCAGACATAGATGGTGCCATCGCAATGCGCTGCCGCTAACTTGGTTCCGTCAGGCGAAAACGCTACGGACGTTAGACCATGGCCAGTTTGTAATAATAATCGCGGCGCGGTTTTCGAGGCGGGTTCCCAGAGCCGCACAGTATCGTCCCAGCCGACTGATGCGAGCAGGCGGCCTGTCGGATCGAAGGAAAGATCCGAAACGCGTTTCTGGTGTGCCTGAACGAACGCCGATAGCCCACCGGGTTGAAGGAGCCATAGTCGAATCGCGCCATCGCCATCGCCAGAAGCCAAGGTCTTTCCATCGGGTGAGAATGCGAATGCCCAAACGGGCGATCCATGACCCTCAAAATAGGTCAGATAACTGGCCTTCGCAATGTCCCAAGCGCGGACGTTCTCTTCCTCGCCGACAGAGACAAGTGAATCCCCGGTCGGCGTAAAATCTAAAGACATGATGCGCCTCGGATGCCCCCTGAGCAGACCGCGTTGGGTGCCCGTGGGAACATCCCAGAGCACAATGGCCTTTCCCCCTTCGATCTCCGTCGGTTTGCCTAACCCGACAGCGAGAAGCTTTCCGCCTCGTGCGAAGGCGAGCGAGTACGCACCATCGCCCTGCGGCAGGTGAACCGGATTTCTCTTTTTAGTTATATCCCACAGAATGACCTCTCCATCTTCCCCACCCGTAGCGAGCTGATTACTCTCAGTTGACCACGCAGCCGAAGTGACCCGGCCCTTGTGTTCGCCCAAAATCTCAACTTTCTTTCGTTTCGTCATATCCCAAAGGTGAACTTGTTTCTGCATTCCTCCTACAGCGAGGAATTTTCCGTCAGGAGAGAAGGCGAGCGCGAGCAGTTCCTGGTCCGGGTAGCTGACGAGCTGACCCATACTCTCCCAGGTTGTCGTGTTAAATAGATCAATCTGAGCGCCGTCGGCCACAGCTAAAGTACCGCCGTCGGGCGAAAAAGCCAGCGAATCTACCGACCCCAGATCAGCCGAGTAGATTTCCAATCCTGATTCCACACTCCAGACTTTCAGCGTGCCGCTTTCGCTCCCCGACACGAGCACTGGAGCAGTGGGTGAGAATTTCACCGCCTTAACTGACTCGTCATGCTCCGCAAGCGTATATTTCAACTCTCCCGTCTGTAAGGACCAGACATAAACATAGTGAGATGGATCTTCATCACCGTTCTGCGGAGACCAGCGTCTCCCGCCAGCCGCTACTAGTAAGCCATCGGATGAAACGGAAACGCTTTCAAAAGCAACTCCCTTGACGAAGAATTGTGATTTTTCAGCCTGAGTGCGTCGCCAGAGGTGTGACCAGTCAAAATCGCGCAGGTCTTCCTGCCCTTGACGCGGGTTTTGCTCTTCGAGTAGCTGTTGCGCGAGAGTGACTGAACCTTCATTCCATGCGCGATGGGCCAGGTTCAAGCTTGCCACATAAAATTGCCTTCGTGTTCGTTCCGCCTCGGCAAATGCTTGCTTGCGGCGTGCCTCGGCGATGAAATAAAAGTAGACCGTTAGGATCAGCAGGGCGAGCAGAACCATCGTGACGGTGATGAAGATGCGCGTCCGATTCCGTGCCAGCCGTCGTTGCTCACGGAACCATATTGGGCGAATTTCGCTTGCCGGTTTATCGTATAAGTCTGCCGCGAGCCGCGTCCTCTCATCATCAAAATCGCGGACCGATTGCCACTTCTGCCTGGCACGTTTATGGACTCCCCTAAAATCATAGGCAATGCGCTTGTGCAAACCTGCGTCTAGTACAGCTTGCGGAAAGATCTCATCCAAATGGCTAAGGTCTTCCCCTTCCGTCAGCGCCAGCCTGATTGCGCCTGATCCTCTGTTGGCGAGGAACCACTTGATCTCTTGATCAACCCAGGTTGACTGCCGCGCATTCCTTGAACATAAGACGAGTAATTCTTTTGATCTTGCTAGATAACTCTCGATGGTCTTTCCCACATCATCGCCCCCACCGCTCCGTGCAGATGTGTGAAAGTCGGAACCGTCCACACAGGCCCTTAATGGAATCAGCGAGATGTTTTCCGGGTTAGGCAGTTTGTGAAACGTCTCTAAGAAGCTCTCAAGATTACGGGCAAGCGAATAGTCGGGGTTAGTCGCATAGCTAACGAATACATCGAATTCATGGTTGCTACTGTCGGACATAAATCATCAACTCTGTTTCTGCTTCAAGCATTTCCGGCAACCGGCTAGTTGCCGTAAATGCTTGTGGTCCAGCCCCGAACTGAGGTGTAGTCATCATGAGAGTCCGAGCCGCTTTTTCGCCTCCTGAAGCAGGCGGCACTTCCTCGCAAATCTCTCCGGCGTCTGCTGGTCTAAGCTGCTGTGCGGGCGCGGCATTGCAAGACAGCGCCAATCACCCTCTAGCTCTCTTATCCATACACCCGAAGCTGAATCAACGCTTATCTGTTTACCCTGATGCTCGAAGCTCACCCGGCGCTGGTTATCTGTCTGCGAAGGAATATCCAGGCCGGGCCCCACTGTACCAGCAACTGAGCCCTGAGATACTGCAAGGTCTCGTTGATAGACTCCGTCTGCTAGTCTCAAGCAGCTTTGTCGTTTGGCTAATGAGCGTCACCGCGTAGCGATAAGCGCGACCGCTATGTGTCGCCTGCTCAAACGCTCCCATATATCCAAGGCCGACCCTCTACTCGAACGTGACAAAGCCCGCGGCCGGCACTGTCAGTCTAACCGATAGACCATTCCGGGCTTCGACTTGGATTTGACTGCCAAGCTGTGCCGAGTCGGTTGAGTAAATACAGGTAAGAAGGTCCCCCGACTTATGAAGTGAAGCATCAATCGTGACCCAAGCAGTATGCGCCCGGTCGGGATCTGTGTTGATGGCCAACACCATCTCCTCATCGCTCAGGATCCGTGACCACGGAACCACAAAACGGATATGGCCGCCGATCATTTGCGGCAACCCGAAGTGCTGGCCGTCATCCGAGATGGGCCGCAAATACTGGCGCCCGCGCCGCAGGGCGGCCTTGTCCCGGCGGACCTTTAGTATCTTTGATAGCTCCTGGTATACCTGGCTCCCTTCGTCGAAAAAGTGTACGCTGCTGCTTTCAAAAGAGCCGAACTCGCCGCCAAACATCGCCTCGCGGATATAGCGGTCAGCACCGTCCCCGCCGCCATGGCCATTGAAACTCTGTTCGCTGCCATAATAGATGCAGGGGATGCCGAGGGTGGTCACATTGAGCGCCAGCGCGTTCAGCACCAGCTTAGCCCCATCCGGGTCGGCACAGAAGCGGGCCTTGTTAGCCCCTTTACTCACCTGATCGTGATCATTGAAGAAGGTGACGACCTTATTACGAAACCAAGTATGCGAGCCTTTGCCGATGAGCTCAGAATTGCGAAATAGGCCGAAGTAGTCATTCGGATTGCGCAACCCCTTCGCCAGGAACTCCAGCTTGTCGGGTATCTCATCAATGCCCAGAGCGGCATCCAGTCCCGTTATCTCCAGCGTGTCAAAGGCAAAGGAGCGCCCGCCGGTGATTTCACCGATGAGCAAGAAGTTGTCTTTGCCGATGCTCTGCGCAAATTCGTGGATCGCGGAGCCGAAGAAGCGGGTCGCGCCCGGGTCCATGTGCTTGACGGTGTCGATACGGAAGCCATCGAGGTCGGCAAAGGCCATCCAATACTTGTATGCCTCACACAGATCCAGGAGCGCCTGTGAGGGCACATAGTCATCTACGTTGCCGGCACCATGATGCACGTCCTTAAGATCAAAGAAGTCACCCTCGCGAAATTCCGGATCATTATCGAAGTCCGAGATATGACCCTTTTGCGTGTAGTAGGCAGGGTTTTGAAAATCGACCGGCCAGACGGCGCCGTCAGGGTCTGGAAAACTTGCCGGGTCGGATGGGTCAGTTTTCGCGAACCGGATCGTTGGCTGGCCATGCTTGTCGGTAAAGCCGACAACCGGATAAAGATGGCCGTCCCAGCGCGGGTCGAAGTGGCCATCCTTATCTGTATAGTTGGGCTGTCGCGTCGGGTCGTAGCTGAAGACGTTACCGACATGGTTAAGAATGATGTCCAGAATCACAAAGATGCCATTGTCATGGGCGAGCTTCACCAGGTCTTTAAACTCTTGCTCCGTGCCAAATCGAGGGTTGACCTTCAAGAAATCCTGAATGCCGTAACCGTGATAGGTCTCCTGGAAATGCACCTGCTTGAGTACGGGGCTGATCCAGATGGCGGTGATTCCCAAACGCTTCAGATAGCCGAGCTTGCTGGTCAGTCCTTTGAGGTTGCCGCCGACATACCTGGTTCCCGCCTCGCGCCATTTGCTGGCCGCCGCGTCGGTTTGAATCGCATTCTGGTTAGCTGCCGGCGTAAAGAGGGGAGTCGTGCCGCTGGTTACTAGATTGCCGGCAAGGTCTTTGAATCCTTTCTCGTTGTTGTCGGAGAAGCGGTCAACCAACAAGAAGTAGAATATCTGGTCCTCCCAGGCAAACGGCGATGGATGAAGCCCGCCTGTGGAGACTAACGATTTGAGACCCAATTCAGATAGTTGTTGTATGGCCATCGCGGTTTCTCCTTTCCGACCTTCTTCGCTTTCCGTGTTCTGGGAATGAACGACATTGTACTTGAATTAATACTACCTCACCAGCGAGTGCATTTGGTTGAAGCACTTGCATTAACTTAACCGCCGGGCCGTGTGGTAGGACATGCCGCGCCGCCCGCTTGCAATCTTGGGGAGCCGGCAATATCCTACGGGATGGGCCGAGAGGATGAAGCGAGAAAATCTTGGAGGCATCTCGAATGCGATACTCCTTACCCGCTCTGGCTGTCGTTCTCTTTCTCTTCATGCTGCCACCACTCTACGTGAGCGCGGAAGACCAACCGCCCATCATCAGAACCTCGAATCTAGACGCCACTCCGATCAGCGTAGGGGCACTGAAGATTAGGTTCACGAAGTTTAGAGGGAGCGTCCTCAAGATCGGCAACGGGGCCGTGGAAGTAGAAGTGGAAAACACGTCAAAGGGATTCACTACCTTCAACCCGCAGAAGCTATCGTTTGTCGGCAGAGATGACCGCCAAGTCTATGCATTGGCCATCCAATCAGGTGATCATTACTGGCCGGCGATGGAGAGGGAGATCGCCCCTGGGGCGCGGATGAAGGAGTATTATGCCTTGAGCGGCCAGGTGAAAATGGCTGCGCGTGTATACTATGAGGGAAGGCAAATAGCCGTCATATCGGATTAAGAGGAGCTTTGAAGCAAGTAAGGGTCTAGGAGCCAGGGCATCTAAGGGGGTGGCATACCCCCATCGCAGCGGCGAGCCGCTCACGCGGCCCGCTGAACGCGGACGTTAGGCGTAGATACCGCAAAAAGTAGGTGACGAGGGATGGAAGAAAAGTCGATGAAGAAGATTAGTGGATTTTCGATAGCGCTCACTCTCTGCATGGCAATGTTGGCCGGGCCTGCGTCGGCTCAACAAGTACCCGCGCAAGGCGCCTTAGACGAACTGGTGAAGATGTACTGCGCTGCGTGGAATGAACCTGATGCTCAGCATAGACGAGAACTTCTTGAGAAGGTGTGGGCGTCTGCGGGCACTTACACGGACCCACAGTCCCATGTTGAGGGCCGCGAAGCGCTCGTCGAACACATTGGAAGATTTCTTAAGAACTCCCCCGGGGCTCGAATCATTCAGTCAAGCCATGCAGACTTCCATCATGGAATGTTCCGGTTCGCCTGGAAGTTTGTTGGCGGAGATGGCAAGACAGTGATGGAAGGCATTGATTTCGGCGCGCTTGGCCCCGACGGAAAGTTGCAGAGGATCGTCGGCTTCTTTGGTCCAGTCAAACCGCTGTAATCGCAAGCTCGGGGTGAAACATCCTTGCGCTGGTGAAGCCATGACGCTCGTATCTGAGTTTGAAGGGTCTGAAATAGACCACGCCTAACAATGCGTTGCGGCCGAGGCCGCGCAGCGCAATTCTCATACTTCCTTCCACTACCGCGCCCGCTGCACCGGGGCGTTAGATGCCTTAGGGTTTGGCCGGTGGTTTAAGCGTGGTATCAGATGTGACCTCAAAACGATGGAAGCCAGTGTAGTCGTAAGTTATTTTCCCACCCAACTGTAGTTCCGGTACATTGCCTGGTAGGGTTCGCCCATTACCATAGCTGATCGCCACTATCCTATGTGGCGTGAGAATCCCGAAACGGCTAGCTGCGTAGTCGAACTCATATCTCAGTAAGATAAGCGTCTTGGGCCACGACGGGTTTTTTAACGTCACCTCCCGTTCTTCACGCCAGAGTTGCGCCGTCTCTGCGTCCAACCACAGCCGCCCGCGATAAAGCGCCTCAGCTTCTTTCAACACAGAAGGTAGCGAGAAAGTGAACTCAGGTATCTGCCTCACCTGCTGGTACTGAAGAACAATCACATTTCGTCCGTTAATCTGCTCCCGACCAACATCCGTGAACTGAAAATAGGCGCGGGCTTTCTCAGTCAGGGGCAAACCCTGGTTGAGAGTCAGGCCGTAGAAACTGAATTTGAGGTCATACCTCCGGCTTTCGCGGTTGATCCGGTCGAGTTCTTTCTTGACCGAGTCTGCTTTGGCCAATCGCTCATAGAGCTTCACCAGCTTTTCTTCTCGCTTTGCCACCGCCACGCCATCAACCGCCTGGACGTAACGGTACTCGGCTGTCACGGATGGATCTAATTGGGACTGATAGATGATCAGGCTTGACTCGATCCGCCGCTGCCGCTCGAGTTTGCCATTGCTTTCGTATTCTTCTACTCTCTGCTCCTCATCAGCGGTCAGGTCTATGAACTTTGCCCTGTACTCGTTTACTCTGAGGCCAGCTAAGGAAACGAGTTCATTCAACCCGGCCTGGTCGAGCTGCGGACGCGGAGTCTGCTGACCAAAGGATGGGCCCGCATGAATCAGGGAGATTAAAGCGAGTGAGCAGAGAATACGCCCAAGCAATCTATGGGTTGGTGAATACATGAAGCAAAAGGCCATTGCTCTGCCTCCAGGAAAAGTTTACACTGGCAGCCCGACATCTAACAAACGCAGGCAGCGGAGGCCGCCAGGCGCAGTCATACTCTGCTCATCGTGTGAGCGAGGCGAGCCGAAGACAGTGCCCGTTAGCGCGGGAGTCGGCTCGCCTCTTTTTTGATCTCATTGCCGTGTGGTTGACCGTCGCGCGGCCCCGCCTTGCAATGTGGCGGGGCTTGCAATATGCTGCCGCTCGCCGCCACGCATCGGCGCGACGCAAGGTGCTTCATGTCGGCAAGACTAATCAAGGCCGAGGATTTTCGAGGGCATGATGATGAAAGCATGCGGATGGTTTATAGCTTTATCCCTTCTTACAGTCGGCTCTGCTTATCGCGTGTCGGCGCAGGAAACGAAGATCAAGTGGTTCGGGCACGCGGCGTTTTCGATCACGACGCCTAGAGGCAAGGTATTGCTGATCGACCCCTGGCTCAGAAACCCTTCCAACCCTGAAGCGAAGGGCGGTAAGGACCCATTAGCTTCCGTCCCTGCCGTTGACTACATTCTGCTTACACACGGTCACCGCGATCACGTCGGCGACGCCGTGGAGATAGCCGGGAAAACCGGGGCGGTGCTGATTAGCAACCCTGAGCTAGCCGGCAACTTAGTGAAGCTGGCCGATTTCCCTGGCAAGCAGGCCGAGACTGACGCCATTATGGGCATCGGCGGCGAAATTCAAATCGCCGACGGCGAGGTCACGGTCGCCATGACGCCTGCCGTTCATTCGAGCAGTGTGTTTAATCCGAAGGCCACTGCCACAGAAGCCGAGCGGGCTTACGGCGGGAACCCCGCCGGGTTCGTTCTGATCATCAAGAATGGCCCGACGATTTATCACTCCGGCGATACGGCGTATTTCAAAGATATGGAAACCATCGGCGAGGAGTATCAAATCGACCTGGCCTTGCTCAACATCGGGGGCCATTTCGGGATGGAGCCACGCATGGCGGCGAAGGCGGCAAAATCGGTTCGCGCAAAGCTGGCAATCCCGCAACATTACGCAACGTTTCCGGGAATCAGTGAAACCTCGGGTGTCTTTGCCATCGAGCTTAAGAAACTAGGAATACCTTTTTATGAAATGAAACCGGGCGAGACCATCTCATTTCGCGGCAAACAGATGGTACAAAAAAAATGAAGCCGCGCCTTCTTCGGCAAGAAGGCTTGAGGCTGAGCCGCCTGCGACTCTCCCAGGAATCGCGCAGGCGGCTTGATTATCATCGCTCCTTTAGCTTTGTGTTCTCCTGTATGGCATCGGTTAAAATCCCTCTCACATCGTAATCCGCCTTGAACTTACTCCTGGCGATCTCCTCAATACCCGCCCAATATGTCTCGCCGCTCGTCAGGTCATATTCCACGGGTATCCTTCCGCGCGCGTCCGGGTCTCCCGCCTTAGTTCGGAGTCGCACGAGTATCTCAAATAGGAGAGCATCAGGATCGATGCTGCGAGAATCTTCCATCGCCTCACGGCATAGCTCTCTTAGCCCTTCCTCGCTGAGTTCGTCGTCCGACCCTGCACGGCTTGCCCGTGTATGCTCATTAAGCCCTTCCCCTTTTTGAGCAGACGGACTTTCTTCGTTGTCAGCCTCCGCCTGTCCTAACGCCTTAGGCCGGCCCATCGCGTTAAGCGCTTGATAGTCTGTCCGATCCTCAGGCTCTGGCTTGGTCGAAAGTTCTCTGATGTCGCGATCTCTACTCATAATCCCCCCATGATAAAGCTCTTTTATTCTCATTCATTAGAATACTCTGCTAATCGATAAACCCGAAGGTTCTCTATTGTCTGCTCCACAACGTTACTGATGCTTTCGCAAACGGAATTAACTTAAGGGGCAGCATAGCGTTTATCGAGCTTCCTTCTCGCACCGCTTGCGTTCTTTCGCCCGCTGTTGAATCGCACTGGCCAGCCATTCGCGGTAATGCACAACTATCCCCTTCGGGCCGGTGGAGTAGATAAAGGGATAGGCTGTACCTAATTCGTCATCCATCAGCGTCCAGCCCCGCACCTCGAAGCCGTGGCGTGCCGCCGCCGCGCGGAACTGCCTTTGATTCATCTCTTTGATGGTTGCATCTGGCATCATTCACCCCGGAATGGATATTACCTGACATTTCAAGTCATTCGGCCCGCGGCAGCAAGGCGGGCGCGTCCATTTTAACAGCCCTCGCCAACTCTCCGCTGTTGATGTGATAATAAACGAAAGAACCCTTTGAAAGGTACTGTCTATGACTTATTCTATGCTCCGCGTTCTCGCCATCCTTTGGATTATCGCCACGCTGGGATGCAATGCTGCCACTGCACGCGTCAGCATTCCTGATCCGGTCATTGATGCCCCGCTCGCCACCGCCAAAGGCCAGCAAACGGCGGTCTTCGCGGGCGGCTGCTTTTGGGGCATTCAGGCAGTCTTTCAACACGTCAAAGGGGTGATTCGGGCGACCTCCGGCTATTCGGGGGGCGAAGCGAAGACGGCACAGTATGAACTGGTCAGCGATGGAAATACCGGCCATGCCGAATCGGTTCGCATCACCTATGATCCATCGCTGATTTCTTATGGCCAGCTTCTGAAAGTGTTTTTTGCCGTCGCTCATGATCCCACCCAGCTGAATCGGCAAGGCCCTGACACGGGCACGCAATATCGCTCCGTCATCTTTTTCTCTGACCAGAACCAGGAACGCATCGCGCGAGCCTACATCGAGCAGCTGAATCAAGCGAAAGTCTTTGATCGACCTATTGTGACCGAGGTAGTCGCTCTCAAAGCTTTTTATGAGGCTGAGACTTACCATCAGGACTACGCCACACGCCATCCGAATGACCCGTATATTGTGATGAATGACCTGCCGAAGGTGGCTAATCTTCGCAAGCAACTTCCCGACCTCTACCGGACGAAGTGAGTTTGTATAATCAATGACCCTGTGAAAACGAGATGGCCCTTGATGTAGCCCCGAACTGAGGGGCAGTCATAATGAGAGTCTGAGCCGCTTTTTCGTTTCCTGAATGAGGCGGCATTTCCCGGCGAACTCTTCCGGTGTTTGATGACCCAGGCCGCCGTGCGGGCGCTACTGATTATAGTCCTCCCGCCCTGTTCAATCACGTGCCGCGCTTCCTGCGAGCTTACAAACCAGTGCCGGTTCAAACATTCATCCCTGAGCCTCGCGTTGAAGCTCTCGATGTAGGCATTCCGGATCGGCTTAGGGGAAGGTCTAGAGAAGTGGTCGTCGTGATCAGAAACACGGCGAATTTAAGGTCTTTCACCGCTGCCGGTCCAGGCGTACTTCGAGGTTACCGAGTGTACCGTCTTCGCCGCTTTGCAGATTCCAGATCGACGCGTAGAGGCCGCCGAGGGCAAGCAACTCATCGTGCGTGCCTTGCTCGCGGATTCTGCCGGCGTCCAGCACGATGATGCGGTGGGCATCGCGGATCGTGGCCAGCCGATGGGCCACCATGATTACGGTCTTCGCGGCGGTTCCGGCCGTCAGATGTTCCTTCACGAGACGTTCAGTCTTGTAATCCAATTGCGATGTGACTTCGTCGAGCGCCAGGACCGGAGACCCTTTAAGAAGAGCGCGGGCAACCGCCACGCGTTGTTTGGCCCCGCCGGACAATCGCGTTCCGCGCTCGCCGGCTTCCGCGTCAACTCCGCCGGGCAAGGTTTGGACCAGGTCGGGAGCGATCTCCGTAATCGTCCGGACGACTTGATCCGGCGATGCGTCCGGGCTCCCGAACAGGAGGTTGTCGCGAATCGTGCCCTCGAAGATGTAAATCTCCTGGCCCACAAAACTGACCGCACGGCGAAGGTCTCCCGGGTCTAGCTCTCGGATGTCGTGCCCGTCGAGAAGAATTCGGCCGCTATCCGGCTCGTAAAACCGAAGCAGCAGTTTCAGAAGCGAACTCTTTCCTGAACCCGTCGGTCCAACGATTGCCAGGTTCTCTCCGGGACTGAGCTGAAAAGAGACGTCGTCCAGAACCTTGAATCCCGGGTCATAACCGAAAGAGACATTCTCGAATTTTACATCGCCCTGTACGGTGGAAACCTCGAGCCGAACCGGGCCGCCGATGATCTTCGGCTTGCTATCAAGGATGCGCAGGGCGTTTGCCGCAGACATTTCGGCGGAGCGGTAGAGCCCGCGCAGCCGCTCGAGTCCGGTGAACGCCATCACCATCTGCGGGAACCAGTACATTGCCCGGGTGTGCTTGCTGGTCGAGATCTTTCCGGCGCCGGCCAATTTCCCGCTATGGTGAGTTGCCATCGCCAGGCTCGCGGTGAAAGTCCCCTGGCTGAGAACCGACAGGAGAGTCGATGCGGATTCGGCGGTGACCGCCGCTTCCTCGAGTTCGGCGTCGCAGGCGGATAACCGCCGGATCTCGAGCTCCTCGGCGGTCAGGCTCTTGACCGTCGCAATGCCGGGGATGTTGTTTTCGAGCATCCGGCTGAATCGGTCTTTGATTTCTCCGAACCTGGCGAAGCGGGCCCCGACATGGGGTTCGAGCGTCCGGGTCAGGAGCGCCGAGAGCGGCAGCGGAAGCAGCCCGAGCAACGCGAGCCAGGGGGATGTTCGTAGGAGAATGACTCCCGAGACCAGAATTGTCGTCGGCTTCTCGATGAGGTCGTCGCCCGCTTGTTCGATGAATTCTCCGATCCGGTCGGTGTCGTTGGTGACGGTACTGATCAGCGGGCCGGTGCTGTGGTGATCGAAAAACTCGAGGTCCTGTTCTTCGAGCCGGGTAATCAGGGCTGTCCGGATACGGTGTTGAGTATTACGAGCCAGGCGCTGCCACGCCCGCTTCCGGTAATACTGTAGAGCCAGATCCGCCGCGGTCAACAGCAGCGAAAGACCGGTCATGGCGAGCAGGCGCGAGCGCCGCTTGCGGATACCGAGCGAGCGTAAGAAACGCGGTGCTTCGCCACGGACTGAATTTACGGTCGCAACGAACGAATGGCCTTGCAGGATGTGAACCACGTGCCCCGAAAGAGAGACAAGGGGCGGAATGGCTAGCTCGCGGCGGGATGGAAGAAAGCGGTTGAGAATACGGAGCAGCGGCCCTTTGCGCGGCTGCCCATCGGTTGGCCGCGACGCGAGAAACGATGGCGCGGCAAGGCTCCGGTGAATGATCGCCTCGAAGTCGTGAGTGGATTGCGGAGAATAGAGGATGAGCAAACGCCCGGTAGCCGGATTTGCCTGAACCTGAAGCACTCCCGGCAGTGCGGCGAGATTTGATTCCAGGGCCCGCGCCCGCGCGGCATTCCGGAAAATCGCTTTCACGTCCCAGCGCTGACGGCCCGGAATCGAGGACCGGAGCTGCAGGTCAGGCGAGGCGTCCCGGCTCATTGGGAGCCCTCTTCGGGTTCTTCAGGTTGCCCCGGTTTCGCCTCTTCCTGGGCGAGCTCGTGATTGGCTTCGGCGACGACGTCCTGAAAATCGCCCATCGCCTTTTGCGCCACTTCCGATACTTTTCGCCAACCTTTGGTTCCGGCTTTGATCCCGCTCTTGGCAATCGGCCGCCATTTCCCGGAAAGTATCAGGCCCGAAACCAATCCTGAGATCAACCCAAAAACAAAGACCGACTTTTTGGATGGGGAAGCGTCCGGCGCTTCGTTCTCCTCCAATCGTTTTTCCATTATCGCTTGCCGCCCCGATGCAGTGTTTTAGTCTGTGGACGCTTTTGTGTCCGAGGGTTCCGCGGGACGAGACTGCTGTCCGAAGGTTAACCCCAGGTGCTCGTGAAGGTGCCGATCAGTTACCGCCTTGCTCAAGGAATCGGCGGAGACCGCGAGGAGACCCGGGAGTCCGAAAACGGATTTGGCGGCGAATCCGAGAACCGTGTAGATCCAGGCGTTCTGGAAATCGCCCTTAACGAGGTTACTTCCTCCCGGCACCAGAACCTCACCGGTTACCTTAACCGCGGTATGTAGATGTTCCGTGATTTCGTTCTGAGTCGCCATTCAGCCCTCCCACGAAAACTGAAATGAGCGCGCCGGAGCGCCACGGCTGCGGCGCGAGCCACCAGTCTACTTCGGATGTGGCTGAATGGCAAGCGTGACACTGGTATTTAACCCGAATTTTACAACGTTGTGATGAATCACGCGACAAAAAGGATTGTCCTTGACAGTGACCTAGATCACTGATATACATGGGGCCCTCTGACTTATTATCTCTACTTTAGAGCTCGGCTGCATAGTATTGGAATTGGAATTGGAGGGGTTTGAATGTCAAGCGCGCAAAGCGGCGTCGTGCTCATCTCCCGCTACATGGAATCGGTGCTCAATGGCGACTACGCGACGATGTCGGAGTTGCTGAGCGACCAGCTTTTGCACAACCTCAGTCGCAGCGGCATCGAAGTGAAGATGGCAACCAAAGAGGATGCCATCCAATACGCCAAAGACACCGGCAAGGTGGACGTCCGGTTCCTCGACGTGTTCGAAAGCGGCGACAAAGTGGTCTGCCGTTACGAGTACACCATCTCGGGAGAGGTGGTTCCTGGGGCCCAGCCCGGCACCAGCACGAACGTGACCGGGATCGCAATAGTTCGGATTGAGAACGGGAAGATCCGCGAGATATGGCAGGAACAGGACGTGCTCGGCATGCTCTTGGGCCTTGGCATGACGGTCTTGCGGCCCGAAGCCAGACAGCAATAAGCAACTCTCGGATCCGGGTGCCGGTTCTTTTCCGCCGTTGCCTGGAGAAAGTCAACCACCACAATTCCATAAGGAGAAAATCATGAATGGTACTTTGCTCGAAGAAGGAACTGAAGCGCAGAAAGTCATCAGCCAGCTTTCGGCAATGGCGATGATGGATGAAGAGTTCAAGAGCCGTTTGTTGGCTCATCCCGCCACCGTACTTACCGAGCATGGACTGGAGATCCCGGAGGATATCCACATCGAAATCGTGGGTACCTTTGAGGAAGTTCCGGCGGCTCGCGACCCGCATACGCTTTACCTCGTCATTCCAAACGGCAACGACCTGATGCAGGAAGATCTGTCGATGACGATCTTCGCGGCTCAGAGCTGCCAGAGCACGGCCAGCACAGCGTGCACCACTCCATCTTGCATCTCCTCGTCTTCGACGGCGTCGACCAACAGCTGCAACTAAGTCAACGGCAGCCGGACGAAGGTTGTCCGGATCATGCCGGCAACAAAATGTTCGTTGGAAGCCGGGGGGCAGTGAAGAGAAGTTAGTGTCCTCCGGCTTTGATATTTCCCCGAAAGTTGCGGCAGCGGCACTGAGAAACCGTCCGCGCCCGCGGTCGTTGGGCCCGAGCGCCGACGTCGCCCGCTGGATTCCGACGCCAGGAGGTAATCTATGCCAGTCACCGGTCGCAGGAACGTGCTCATCAGCCAGCCGCAGTTACTGGAAATGGGTTTACCTTATTTACCAGTAATGTGGGGGGTTCTGAAGACCTACTGGGAACGTTACGGTGAGGCCCAGGACGAAATCAACTGGCTGACGCCGATCAATAACCCCGGGGAAGCGCCGCTGCTTTTGAAACCGTATCGGGATGAACGCGTCGACGTTCTCGGGCTGAGCTGCTACGTATGGAATTGGCAAGTGCAGTGCCGGATCGCTCGTGAAATGAAATCCATGAATCCGGATTGCCTTGTCGTCGCGGGCGGACCGGAACCGGACTACAAGGACCCGGCGTTCTTTGAAAAGCACCCGTATATCGATCTCGTGGTCGTCAAGGATGGCGAGATCACGTTCAACGATATTCTGAAAAAGACGCTCGAGCATGAACTCAAAGACCTGGTAGCCGATCACAAAGCTTTTCGCGATATCCCCGGCCTCTATATGGCCGGGACGCCCGGCCTCGGGCACGTATTTACCGGCCCGGCCGCGGTGCCGACAGAATTCATTTACAGCCCTTACATTGATCAGACGGAGCACTACGAAGCGTACCGCAACTCGATCCCGTCGGACGTCATTGCCGTCTGGGAGACGAATCGCGGCTGCCCGTACAGTTGCAGTTTCTGCGACTGGGGATCGGCGACCATGTCCAAGATACGGCGATTTGACATGGATCGGGTGCGCGCCGAGGCCGAATGGTTTGGCCGCGTCAAGGTCGGCTTCATTATGCTTGCCGACGCCAACTTCGGCATCCTGCCTCGGGACCTTGAAATCGCCGATATCGTCAACGAGGTCAACCGGAAGTACACGTACCCGAAATATTTCTCCTATAACACCGCCAAGAACAACCCGGACCGGGCTTTGTCGGTAGCCAAGAAATTCCTCGCCTCGGGCTTGATGTCGACCCACATTCTCTCGGTGCAGCACACCAGCGAGGAAGTACTGGCGGCGACTGATCGAGCTAACATCTCCAAAAAGAAGCAGTATGAAGTCGCCCGGCAGTTGATGGAGGATGGAATCCAGGTCTACGTGCAACTCATCCTCGGGATGCCGGCTGATCGCCAAGACCTGTGGCGGGCCTGCTTCTCGGATCTGATGGAGTGGGGGATCCATTCTTACTACTGGATCTATCCCTACCACCTCCTGCCGAATGCGCCGGCCGCCGAGCCCGAATACTTGGAACGCTGGGAGATCGAAACGGTCGAGCGCTACGCGCTGACCAATCACGGCGCGCGGCTGCGCGGTCCGATTGATCAGCACACTCAGACCAAGGTTCCGCTGATCGTCAAGACCTCGACCTATTCGCGGGAAGACTGGATCGAGATGAACCTCTATGGAACCTTCATCAAGGCGCTCCATAATGCGAGCCTGACGCAGCTTGTCGCCATCTACCTGCGCTTCACTCACAACATCACCTATGCCGATTTTTATGAGGACCTGTATGACCACTTCATCTGCAAATCGGCGTTGACCCGGCGATGGCGCCAGGCGGTTGAAAGCAACTTCCGGGAATATCTCGAGGACGAGGATGCGCTGACGTTCATGGATGTGCCGCAGCTTCCTCAGTTCGAGTTTCAGGTGGAAGGCAGCCGATGGGTGTACATCCAGATCTGCTATCACCTCGACGAATTTTACGATGAGCTGGCGGCGTATCTGGCGGAAACCTATCCCGCCATCGCGAATCTCGGCAGTTGTCTCGATTACCAGAAGACCCTGGTCATTCTACCGAGCTACGACCGGCGTGCTGGAAAAACCTTCGTCGCCGGCTTCGATTGGATGGACTACTTCGAGCGGGCCCGGCGGCTCGTCTCGTATAGTCCGCTGCCGGAACCGAACGCTCTTCCTTTCGCCGAAATCGAAGTTACCGATCAAGCCTGGTTTGATGACGGCACCTCGCTCGACCTGGATTGGGGCAGCGGTGATGAGGCCGCGAAGTGGACCCAATGGATCCACACCATGACGCTCGGGCGAAATTCGCATATCAAAAATAATTTTCAGAAGCTCGCTATCCGGCGGGCGCTGCCGTCGGGCGACCTCTACCCGGAGGCGCTGCGGCTCCACGCCGGCGCGGAGGACGGGGCGGTAATCCCATGATTGAACGGCCGAGTCTCAAAGGACACCTGCATGCCGAGGCGATTGCCGGGGACAAGGCACTATTGATCGGCGAGGGACGGTACTTTGGCCTCTATGGACGAATCTATCCGGCGCTGGTTCCGCTGATCGACGGCGAGCGCAGCACCGATGAGATTATCGCCGAATTGAAGCCCGCCTTTCATGCCACCGAGGTCTACGCCGCCCTTCTCTCTCTGCAAAAGAGTGGCTATGTTGAAGAAGCGACTGCCGAGATACCGGACACGTTACGGGCGTATTGGAACAGTCTTGGAGTCGGCTCCGAGCAGGCGGCGGCGGCGCTGGCGGCAAAAACGGTCAGCGTGACCGGGATCGGCGGTGCTGCCGTCGATGATCTCCTCGCCATGCTGAGCGATCTCCGGGTCAGCCGCGGGTCGCAGGCCGAGGCCACGCTCTGGATCGCGGTGACCGACGACTACCTGAGACGCGGCCTCGAGCAATTCAATCGGCAGGCGCTCGAGTCCCGCAAGCCGTGGCTCATCGTCAGGCCGAATGGTATCTACTCCTGGATCGGCCCGATCTTCCGTCCCGGCGAAACAGCTTGCTGGGAGTGTCTGGCGCAGCGGCTCAGAGGCAACCAGGATGTCGAGGAATTCGCGCGCAGTCTGCAATCCGGCAACCGCTTTTATCCGCCGAAAGCCGTACTGCCCTCGACCAGGGCGATAGCCCTGAGTATCGCCGCGACAGAGGTTGCGAAGTGGATCGTCACGGGCGCCGGCAGCGCGGTTGACTCAACGATAATCGCGGTCGATTCGATCTCATTTCAGACCAGCACCCACAAGGTGACGCGCCGCCCTCAGTGCCCGGCGTGCGGGAGCAGCGACTGGGCCGCCAGAGAACCGCGGCCTATAGAGATCAGGAGCGTCAGGAAGAACTTCGTCGCCGATGGCGGGCATCGCGCCCTGTCGCCCGCGCAGACCTTGCAGAAGTATGATCATCACATCAGCCCCATCACCGGGATCGCCAAGGGATTGTATCGCGTTACGGACCCTGATAACTCGACCGTCAACGTCTACATCACCGGCAACAACATGGCGGTGCGGCACAACTCATTTGACCGTCTGCGGAAGAACGTACGCAGCGCCTGTTGTGGCAAGGGCATCACGGACGCGCAGGCGCGGGCGAGCGCGCTGTGTGAAGCGATTGAACGCTATTCGGGTGTCTTTCGCGGTGAAGAGATTCGCCGCCGTGGAAGTTTCAGGAGCCTCGGCGATCCCGCCATCAATCCGCAGTCTTGCATGCTGTTCAGCGAGGGCCAGTATCGCGAGCGGGATCGCTGGAACGCGCATGACCGGCGGCTCGACATGATCCCGCTGCCTTTCGACGAAGAGGCAGTGCTGGAATGGGCTCCGGTCTGGTCGCTGACGCAAAAACGGTTTCGCTATCTGCCCGCCGGTTTCTGTTATTATAGTTACCCGTCCCCTCCCGAGCAGTTCTTTTGCCTTCCGGAATCCAACGGCTCGGCGAGCGGCAACACCATCGAAGAAGCGATTCTGCAAGGCTTCATGGAGCTGGTCGAGCGGGACGCGGTGGCGGTGTGGTGGTACAACCGATTGGCACGCCCCGCCGTCGATCTCGCTTCCTTTGATGACCCGTTCATTAACGACCTGAAGGCGCACTATTCCGGGTTGGGCCGGGATCTCTGGGTCCTCGATCTGACCCATGATCTCGGCGTTCCGGCGTTCATTGCGATTTCTCGCCGCATCGACCGCAGCCCCGAAGACATCATCTTTGCGCCGGCGGCTCATTTCGATGCGCGGCTCGCGGTTGTGCGGGCGCTGACCGAGTTGAACCAGATGCTGCCGGGCGTAGAAACGAGCCAACCGGACGGGACCGGCTACGGCTACGACGACCCGGAAGCGATCCACTGGTGGCGGACCGCTACGCTCGACAATCAGCCTTATCTGGCGCCGTCATCGGCAGCTCCCAGACGGCGCGCCGATTACGCGAAGAACGAAACTGTCGATTTGCGGGAAGACGTTTTTCGCTGCCAAGCCCTCGTCGAGGGCCTCGGCCTGGAAATGATGGTGCTGGACCAGACCCGGCCGGATATCGGAATGCCGGTCGTGAAAGTGATCGTCCCGGGTCTTCGGCACTTCTGGGCGCGATTTGGCGCCGGGCGCCTGTACGATGTTCCGGTCAAGCTGGGATGGCTATCCGAGCCGACGCCGGAAGCCGGCCTGAATCCGATTCCGGTTTTCATCTAGCCGCTCGGTCAAAGCACGGACTTGCCGATGGAGAATTGCGACAACGCGAACACCGCCGAACGAGCCGGAATCCCGGCGCTGCGGGCTTGGCCTCTGCATCTCAGCCTGCGGCCGGAGCTCGAAACGTGCGACACGCCTGATGGCGATCTGGCGATTCAGTCTCCCGGAGCGACGCTGACCTTCAAAAAGCCTGGCGCCGGTTTGCGAAAAGCATTTTCGCTGCTGAAGCAGGGCGGCCACACCGCCGACCAGCTTTGTCAGGCGGCGCTGGGCGAGGGCAGGACCGACGAGCTGGCGCGTTTCATCCATCACTTCGAGCAACTGTCCAGGCGCGGACTTCTGCGGCATACCGTCGCCGAGAGGAGCGAGCCGATTGCCAGCATCATCGGGATCTCGCCGCAATACCTCTTCCGCATCCATCGCCTGGACGTCGAGCAGCCTTACACGCTTTCGCGCTTTGCCTGTTGCCGCCGCGACGGCAAGGATTTCGTATTGGAGTGTCCGCTCGGCCACGCCATCATAACCCTGCATGACTGGCGGGCCGGCGCCCTGCTGCGCCTGGCCGCGGAGCGGCTGCCGCTCTACCAGCTTCGCGACCGCATCCCGGGAATCGGGCCGGACGCCATCGCCGGGTTCTATCAGTTGCTGGCCAACGCGAATGCCTTGACCTCGGATTCGGACGACAGCGAGCCCGTGCTATCGCAATGGAGTTTTCACGACCTGCTCTTCCACAGTCGAAGCCGGTTTGGACGCCACAGCAACCCGTTTGGCGCGACCTTCCGGCATATCGGCCGGGTATCCCCGCTGCCGGCAGTGCGGCCGGCGCTGGCCGGGCCGCGGATCGAGCTGTACACGCCGGACCTCGACGAGCTTGAGCAGAATGACCCTCCTCTGGCGAAAGTAATGGAAACCAGGCGGTCCGTTTACGACTACGATGAGCAGCCGATTTCGGCGCGCCAGCTCGGCGAGTTCCTCTATCGGGTCGCGCGCGTCAGGTCGCAAGGCGAACTGAAAGTGCGCAGTTTTTATGTCCCGGGCGAAGCGGTGATGGAAACGACCAGCCGGCCGTATCCGGCGGGCGGAAAATGCTACGAGCTTGAATTGTATCTGATCGTTGATCGCTGCGAGGGACTGGCCGCGGGCGTGTATCACTACGAGCCGCTGGACCATTGTCTAACCCGGGTTTCCGATCAACGCGAGCACGTCGATTCATTCTTGCGCTATGCGGCCATTGCGGCTCCGAACGGCCGCCCGCAAGTCCTGATCAGCATCGCCGCCCGCTGCCAGCGCGTCTCCTGGAAATACGACGGAATGGCCTATGCCTTGACGCTCAAGCATGTCGGCGTCCTCTATCAGACGATGTACCTGGCCGCCACCGCAATGGGTTTAGGTCCGTGTGCGCTTGGCAGCGGCGATGCCGATCTTTTCGCCTCGGTCGTCGGCGCCAATTATTACTCGGAAAGTTCCGTCGGAGAGTTCATGCTCGGAAGCCTGCGCAAGAATTCGAACAGCGCGGAAGGGAGTGGCAAATGATGGTCACAGATACTTACCATCAGGTTCTGGAACGGCACGCCGCCTTTAAGCGATTCAATGAGCGATGGGTCGCCGACCCGGTATTTCGTAAGGAGCTGTCTCTGGACAAGTCCGGGACCCTTGCACGGTACGAGATCGATTGCCAACCGGAAGACGTTCACAGCCTACAGGAAGCCGACCCTTCAAAGCCGTCGACCGCGATGCGCGCGATGTGGCAGATGATCGTCGCCAAGACGGTCTGGACCGAACACTTTTACAAGAAGTCCGCCGTTCCCGACGACCCGCGAATTCGCGGTTGGCGCGAGCGGCAGATCGCCAGACAGTTCCTCGAGCTCGGCCCTTTTCACACCAAATCCAATATTCACGCCTCGCTCAGCATCGAGGTCACTAAAGGCTGTTCGGTCGGATGCTGGTTCTGCGCCCTGAGTCCTGATAGCCTGGGCGGCGTCTTTCGCTACGACGACGCCGGCCGCGCCGATTGGATCGACACCCTGAAGGCGCTCGGAAGCTGCCTCGGCCCGGCGGCACAGAGCGGCTTCTTATATTGGGCCTCTGACCCGTTCGATCATCCCAACTATGAGGAGATGTGCATCGATTTTTACGAGACCATCGGGGCCTTTCCGCCGACCACGACGGCGCTGCCGATCAAGAATCCGGCGCGAACCCGCAAGCTGCTGAAGGTGTCGGAGGAACGAGATTGTTGGATCAACCGGTTCTCTATTCTCACTCTCAAGATGCTCGACCGCGTTCATCGCGAATTCAGCGCCGGCGAGCTTGCCCGCGTCGAGTGCCTGCCGCTCAACCCCGAATCCGCCTTCGCCTTTGGCAACGCCGGACGGTTCCGCGAGCGCGCCATGGCGGAGCCTGAGGTTTTGGAGCGCCAGCGCCGGAACCTGCTCTGGGCGCCCTGGTACACCGGCGACCCGGCCTATGCCGATACTTCTGACTACCCGCTTGCCAGCATCGGTTGCGTTACCGGATTCCTCCTCAATATGGTCGACCGCTCGGTCCAGCTTATCAGCCCCTGCGCCGCCAGCGACCGATGGCCGCTAGGCTACTACATTCACGCTGAAGGCAGGTTCACGGATGGCGCCGATCTCAAGGGATTGCTCGACGGCATGGTCGAGCGTCACATGTCGCCGTACCTGGCTGATTCGGACATACTGAGGCTGCACGATTGGCTGCGCTACGAAGAGACCGAGAATGGCTTTCGTCTTCACGGTAGATTTCACCAGACCGTGGCCTTCGAAGGGGTCGAGCGCCGCGCCGCCTGGCATGCCATAGGCGACCTGGTGAAGAGCGGCCGGCAGTCAGTCGAACATGTGGCGTCCACGGTTGCTTCGCAGTGCTCACTCGATGGCGGTCTGGTCCGCGGAATGCTGAACGAGTTGCTACGCAGCGGTGTCCTCTATGAAATCTGCGACTGAGATTCATTCCGGAACTTCGCATCCCCATCGAGCGCGGTTGCTGTCGCTGGTCGAGCGGGCAGCGCCTTCGGACGAACGCCGCGAGGGGCGCTGGTTCTCTGTCCGCCCGGATCACAATCAGGCCCGCCTCGATAAGCTCGCGGGCAAGTGGCGTGAAGCGCTCGGCGGTGAGGGGCGATTTGCAGCCGGCTTGCGGGAGGCCGGCCTGGGATACGATGCCTTTCGAGCCGGTCTGGCGGAGGTCACCCTTTCCGACCCCACGGTGCTGCCCGCGTGGGCGGCGGCATTGATTGACCTGATTACGGCCGCGCCGCCGGTTTCGGCGGAGCCCGCCCGGATCGATGGCGCTCCCTACCTGAAAGAGATCGCTTCGCTGCTGATCGAGCCGGCGCGATTTCTCCGGGCCGCGGCCACGGCAAATAACCTGGCTGTAGGCGAAGACGCGTTGCAGGAAATCGTCGTCGGATTTGCGAAGCGTCTGGCAACGGTTGTCGGTCAGATACTGGAATTCGAGGCCCGCCTGGCTCAGGCCAACGCCGGGTTATTTGGTCAGGCAAGCGGGCAGTCGGCGGACGGCACTTTGGAAGAATGGCTGTCTCGAATGGAGCGATTCCCGGTGCTGGCCTTTCTGATCGGCCAATCGTATGCCGCGTGGCGAAACTGGATCTCGGAGATTTTCGAGCGGCTTCAGTCGGATTCAACCCTGCTCAGGGATACTCTTTTTGCCGGCGAAGGGCTCGGCGAGCTGACCGGGTTTCAGGGAGATGCCGGCGATGTTCACGGCGGCGGCCGAACGGTTGCGATTCTCACCTTCGACCGGTCTCGCAAAGTCGTCTACAAGCCCAAGGACTTGCGCTGCGCGGTCGCGTTCCTGTCGCTGATCGATCTGCTGAACCGCTCCGGGCTCGAGCCGAAACTGCATACACGCCGAGTGCTGCCGCGCGGCGGCTATGCCTGGGAAGAATTCGTCGCGTACGAGCCCTGCGCCGACGAAGCGGAGCTCGAAAGATTCTATGTTCGAATGGGTATGCTGGCGCGCCTGCTTCAATTCGTGGAGGGGCGCGATTTCTGGCTCGACAATCTCGTCGCGCATGGCGAATTTCCGGTCTTTGTCGATCTCGAGACCATACTTCAGCCCCGCGCCATCCCCGACCAACTTCTGCCCGCCGAGCAAGTCGCGCGGCATCTCGTGGCCGAAAGCGTCGTCGAGACCTGCGTGATCGCGATGCCGACGCCCATCGGGATGGGGGTGCCCGCCGAGGATTACGGGGCGCTCGCAACCTCGAAATTATTCATCACACCTTACCGGCGCGACCTACCCGCGGCCGGCGCGGCAGGCTATTTCACCTGGACCCACGAAGAGCACAGTCCGACGCTCAACGGTGCGCCGGCGGACGCCGCGAAGTACCTCTCCCAGATCGTCGCGGGTTACCGCTCCATGCAGGAATGCCTGCTGGCCAATCGGTCGCGGTTGTCGAGTTCAGAGGGCCCCCTGGCGGCGCTTCGCGACTTGCCCGTGCGCTTCATCTATCGGGACACCTGGACCTATCACAAGATCATCCGCAAGAGCCTGTCGCCGCCGCTCCTGACCGATCAGGGGCAACGCGAGTTGTACTTGCAGCAGCTTCTGCGGCCCGCGCTCGACCGGGAAACGGACGAATCCGAAACCTTGAAACAGTGTGCGATGATCCGCAGCGAAATCGACAGCCTGAGACGGCTGGACATCCCCTTTTTCGTATCCAAGCCGGAAAGCGACAGCGTTTTCACGATTCAAGGTGACGAGTTCCGCGGGTATTTCGACGACACGGCGTTTCGACGTATCGAGGAACGATTACATGGCCTTGAAGCTTTCTCGACTGATTCTCAAGTGGAGCTGCTGTTGTCATGCTTTGCGACCGGACGGCCGGGGGCGAGTCGCAGCGTGACGCCCAGCTCCCGGGTTCCCGGCAGGGCGCACCACAGTAACGACGAACTCGTTGATGCCGCCGTCGAAATCGGCGGAACAATTCTCGCCGATGCGATAACTTCGGACTCCGAAGAACTGGCGTGGATTGGTCTGGCGTACCATCCGGAGATCGATCTTCTGTCGCTCGGCGTGCTGGAGGCAGATCTGCTCTCCGGCACGTGTGGACTGGCGATCCTTTTCGCCGACCTGTTCGAGATTACGGGCGAAGAACGATGGGCCAGGGCGTGCCGCGGAGCCCTGGCATCGACCGTGCGCCAGGCGGAAAAGCGCGCTGAATTCGACCTGCCGGTCAACGGTCATTCCCAGGCGGAAATAGCGTCGTCTTATTGGGGCGGTTTCGTCGGCTTGGGATCGCATATCTTCACGCTCCGCTACTGTGCAAAGAAGCTTCGCTCGCAGAGCCTCCGCGACATAGCAACCGCGACGATTGCTTCATTGCCGGCAGGTGCGGCCTACCGGAACGCGAGTTATAATATAGTGTCGGGCGCGGCGGGATTGTTGCTTGCGATTCTACCTGCGTCGCGCGGCGACGTCGCGACGGAAAATCAGGCAGCCCGTGCCGATGAATTGATAGAAATGCTGCTGGCGCAGTCCGGTGAAACCGGCGGGGTGGCAGCCGACCTCCGCACCTCCACGATTGCGATGGGTCCGGACGGCCTGTCAATGAGTCTTGCGCGGATGCGCCGGATCAGCGGCGAATGGGGCTCCGAGCGGCGGCGAGGGTTTCTGACGGATTGGAAGGCCCGGCCAATTGATGAAAACGGGGCTCACCTGCTGGCGAGGCTGGATGTGGCACAGTCCGGCGGAGCCGTATCGGCGTCGTTGTTCGAGGCGGTCGATAAGTTCCTGTCGCGACCACCGCGACTCGCCGACACCGTGGGCCTGCTTGAACAGGTCGACGTGGCCGCCGGGAGTTTCGCAGCCGGGCGCGAGCTGCGATACAAGGAGGCAGCAGCCGAGCGGGCATTCAGCATTCTGGATATTCGGCGGCGGCACGGTTCCTGGTTCCCGTCGCGATACGCCGCGGCCCGGCACAGTCTTTCGCTGATTTGGGGAACCGCGGGCGTGGCACGTTCCTTATTGAGGGCATGGGACCCGGACAAAGCGCCGTCGATTGCTTCGCTGCGGCTGCCGGAGATTTAGCGCACCGGTTCACTTTGAAAAGTTTGGCGGAACCTCGTGAGAGAAAATTAAGCAGATTCAAAGAAGGAGGGATTATGCCCAAGAAGTCGGTTAACCAGGGAACGGAAGGCCCGGCGGCGGCAGCTCAAGAGCCGGAGGCTCTTGACGCTCAGGGGCTAAAGGATCCGAAGCTTCTCGCCGGCCTGGCCGGCGGCACGGCGCTGGCGGTTCTTGCTCCGGAAGTGCTCCCGGTGCTTGCCATCGGAGCCGCCGTTTTTGTCGGCCCGAAGCTGATCGCCGCTTATAAACAAGGTGGCGGAGCTCAGGCCGCGAATGTCACGGGCAGGATGCAGGGAATCTTCAACGGTTATGTGCAGTTCTGGAGTCCCGTCGTCAAAGCCGTCGCGTCGGTGGGTCAGAAGGCCGCGGCCAAGGTCGGCCAGGCGGCGAATGACGCTAGCGAGAAACTAGGGCGCGCCGCCGAGTAACCGTCCTCGGGGATTACATCTGAACTCACCAAAGGCCACCCTCTCGGATGGCCTTTGGTGATTGAATTTGATAGAGCGGCTGTACATCAACCCCCTGAAAAATGCGGGCCATCATCTTTTGTGAAGCATGATCGGACTGGGCCTTCAGCTCGCGCCGGTCTTTTTCTCAACAGAGCTTGTTCCCCTTCACCCCCGCTTGATGATGAAGACCGTTTTGTCGTCAATCCGTTCCTCTTCGCCAATCTGCCGCAGATGGTCGTCGTCTTTTGTGGCGTGTTCCAGCAGGGCATTGCAGATGTCTCGCGCTGATTTCCAGTAGTGTTCACGCATCACCGCTTCGAGGTGTTGGCGTTCTTCATCATCGCTGCCGTCATAAACCCCATCGGTATAGAGGAAGAGAATGTCGCCCGGGCTCATTAGCGTAATTTCGGCAACGTCGGACGAGTTAGCCGGCCTGGGCCGCAATTGCATTGAGAAGTACCGCATGCGATCCGGATGAACAGCGGGAATTTGCAGGCCCAAGGGCAGGAATTGCACCATTCGATCTTTGTCCAACTCCACAAACTTGCGATATTCAGCAGAGAAGACGAGCGGCGGCGGGTGCCCAAAATTTACAAACCTGAAATAGCCGTAGGGATGCACTTCGCCATAAAGCATCGTCGCAATCTCGCGCGCATATTCTCCCTCATTGATCCCCAGTGCGTTACGAGCCGTGACCGAATGCGCTAGACGCAGGTTGATGTTTTCAAACAACTCCGGCGTCGTCCTGCCATGCTGATTAAGCTCGGAGAGCATGAAAGCATGAAACGTATCGTGTACGGTCGAAGCAATTTTCGCCGAAATCAGCCCGTGTCCCTGCGCGTCCACCAGCAGGACGCCTGCCGTGCTGTCGAGATCGCGGAGGGCTTCGGCGACCCGCACCTGCTCCGAGCTGCGTGCCTCCCTGTATTCGGCTTCCATTGCGGGCCGATAATCCGGTCTAGACCTCAACCACTCCACATGATCGTCTACTGAATTACGCGGCGTTGCGCCCGGCGGGAGCGGGTCAAGAAACTCCTTCGATAGCTTCAGGGCCTGCCGAATGCGTGCGTCGACGTCATAACGCTGCTGGAAGTTGATATATTCAAACAGGTCCCCGCCGACCCTACCGACAGGGACAGAATTCCCATACATCTCGATGCCGGATATATGCGGAATGGCCCCTTCTACCGGCATGAGCCGTTCACGCAAGTATTCATCGATACTCAGATCCGTGTGCGCTGTGTTCGTTTGACGAGATGGCACAAGCACTCCTTCAAGGTGTCTGCGGTTGTGACGGAGAAGAGCGTGTTGCGCTCCGGCGCTGAACGCTTCCGGCGATTTCGTCAGCGCGGTCGTGCCTGCCTCGCGCGTGAGCAGAGCCTGGCGGCGGCTGAGGCTCGCGCCCGACTCCTCTCAAGCTCGACGGGAGCGCCGAGCGGACAGCTTACGACGCCCTACACCGGGCGGCAAGGGCTTTTTGTCTCCTTTATCCTCGTGACTTGAACGGCGCGGCCCATCAGGGCGGCGCCGCTTTCTTGTCTGCCGCCCGCCGGGGCCGCGCGAGCAACCGCCGGCGGCTGAGATGATTATCCCCAGGCGGGCTGCCTGGTAGGGCATGCCGCGCGGTCCGCTTGCAATGTCACGCGAGCGGGAATATGCTGCGAGGCGGCTTATCTCGCATAGCTGGACGAACCTCTTATCAGGAGATCATGTGATGCCAGGAACCTCTCGTTTTTTTCTCCTCCTCTTCATATTTTCGGTTTGCGCCACAGGGGGGGCCGCACAGAAGGAAGCCAATCGCACAGGTAAGACAACCCTGAATTTCAATCACACGGAATACGTCCATCGCTGGTCACAGAATGACTTGCATGAGTTTACTCCTCCAGGTCAAGAGGACCTTTCAAAGTGGGCCGACATGCTGTCGATCAACTTTTACCAACAGGTCATGGATGGGGATGGCCTGGCGCTGGTCGCGAACCAGGTTCTTGAGAACTATAAGAGTCAAAAAGGCATCGTTCTGAGAACCTCTTCGGTGCCCCGAACTCCCGAAAAACCGGCTGAACATTTGATCGCTGTGGTTTTCGGCAGGCCCACTTTTTTGGAGGCTGTTCAGGCAAGATTCAAGCTGGTCAATGGCCGAGGGGTTTCGATCATCTACTCTCACCGGTTGTATGGAAAAGCGGCGGGGCCGGAAATGAGCGCCTGGCTGAGAGAGAATGGCCCCGCAATCGAGCAGGCGCTGATGACGTGGGATTTTCCCGCTTCCCTTGTTGGCTTGCAAAAATCGCCGGCTCCGAAAAAGTAGCCGGAGGAATTGCCACCAAGCCACGAAGTCACCAAGAAACACAAAAGGGCTCGTGATTCTTTGCGCCCTGGTGACTTCGTGGCTAAGGCTCAATGCATTTGCGAACCGCTATAGAGAATCAGGTAGAATACCAGGCATGTCAGACTCCGCATTGACGGCAAGGCGACTGCTGAACCACCAGAGTATAGGAGTGCTTTCTACGCATTCAGTAGATGTCGAAGGCTACCCGTTCGGCTCAATCGCTCCCTATGTCCTTGACTATGATGGCTTGCCCACGCTGCTCATCAGTGACATTGCCCAGCATACCCGCAATATTAAGCGGAACAATAAGGTATCGCTGACGGTCTTTGATCAGGGCGCTGATGATCCACAGGCAAGCAGCCGCCTTACCTGGGTCGGAGATGCGGAATTAATCCCGCCCGATACCGACCGACGCCTTCGCTATCTGCGCTATTTTCCTTCCGCGGCATCCTACTTTGAAACGCATGACTTTTCGTTCTATCGAATCCATTTGCGGAGAGCGCGGTTTATTGGCGGGTTTGGAGAAATATACTGGGTTGAACCGGGGGCAATGCTCGCCAGCAACCCTTTCCGTGAAGCCGAGCGCGGTATCGTTGAGCATATGAATCAAGATCACCAGCAAGCGTTGTCGCATTATTGCGAAGTATTAAAAGGCGTCAAGGCGAATGCGGTAGTCATGACAGGCATCGATAGCGAAGGATTCGATATGTTGGCAGATAAGCGGAAGCTGAGGATCGATTTCGACTCCCCAATCACTACCGTTGAAGAGGCACGAGCCGTACTGGTGAGACTGGCGAGGCGATAATTATAGCGGTTCGCGATTGGCTGAAGCCTGGGAGCGCGGGCCGCTTGCCCGCCGGTCTTGCGCATGCGCGAAGCGGCGGGCGTCCCGCCCGCGCTCCTGACTATGCCGCTTGATCTATCGAATGCCTGCGGTCATGTTCTTCAGACAGCCTGTCGGCCTTGCGCTTGAGCATCAGCTCTTTGATCGAAGTGAAGTTGCCATCGCGGAAGAGCTTGCCGGCCCCCAGGACCGCCAGGCTTTGCCCATCAGAAGCGGGCTGCCGCACGTTGAGCCCGGTCTCTTTGCTGATGCGCTCAACCAGCCCGGCGAGCTGCGAGCCGCCGCCGGTCAACACCATGCCGGTTTCGAGCAGGCCGGCGGAGACTTCCGCGGGCAATTCTTCGAGCGCGCCATCGATCCCTCGGACGATCTCCTCGATGACCGGCGCTAAGGCCGTCTGGACCTCGGCGCTGGTAATTGAAACGGCGGCGGGCAGGCCGCTTCTGACGTCGCGGCCCCTGACTTCAATCTCGCGGTCGCTGGCTATACGCTCGGCGCTGCCCATCTCGATCTTGACGCGCTCGGCGGTCAGCTCGCCGATCTCCAGACCGTGCGCATGGCGGATGTATTGTGCAATCGCTTCGTCCATCTTGGCGCCGCCGACTCGCAGGGTGGCCAGGTGGACGGGGCCGCCGAAGCCGAGAACGACGATGTCTGTCGTGCCGCCGCCGATGTCGACCAGCATGAAGATGCGTCCCGACTGAATGTCGTAACCCGCGCCGATGGCCGCGGCGATGGGCTCTTCGACGATATCAACATGTTTAGCTCCGGCCCGGCCTGCGGCATCTTCCAGGGCGCGGCGCTCGATCTGGCTGACTTCGCCCGGCGCGCAGATTAACACCCGCGGGTTGGTGAGCCGGTGGCGTGACAGCGCCGACTTGATGAAGTAAGTCAGCATTAACTCTGCCGCGTCGAAATCGCCGATCACCCCATCCTTCAAGGGACGCACGACGCTGACGCCGCTAGCCTGGCGACCGAGCGCGACTTTCGCTTCGCGGCCTACGGCGATAACCTGGCGCGTCTTTTTGTTAAGGGCGATGATCGAGGGCTCGTTCAGCACCACGCCGCTGTCCGGCACATAGATGACGGTGTTCGAGGTGCCCAGATCAACCGCCATGTCATTGGCAAAGACGCGCCGCAAACGCTCCTTGGCGCGCGCGATGATGCGGCCCATGCTTAAAGTCCGGCGCGCCGTCCCGGCGCTTTCATTAGGATCGATCAGTGCTTCCGATGTCGAATGATTGAACATCTTAACTTCCTCACCTGAGATTAAAGTCGCCTGCCGGCCTGCGTTACAGCCGATAAAATGGAGAGGCTGAATAAGCAGGACAGGTCATCAGTGGCAGGGCAATGTCTATGCCAGGGAACACCGGCGGAGGAATGACAGGAGGTTAACAATTGCTTCGGCAGGCGAGCCGCGCGTCTTTCATACGGCTTTGGTACAGCCGCTGTACGCGTTTGTCGGAACTCCTGGCGTGAGGCACAAGCCTTTTGCCGTCGAGCCATCGCCTGCGGATTCAAGCGCCGCGCGCGGCGCTTGAATCCGCAGGCTGATTACGGTCAGCGCATGGCCGTGAGCGCGTCGGCCAATTGATCGATCACCTTGAGCAAGGTCCTTCCCGCTTCGTCAAAGCGGTTAGAGGCCGCCTGGTTCTCGGCGGCTTCGGCGGCGCGCGCTACCCCGACGAGGTATTGATAGTAATTCCTTAACGTCGGGTGGAAGCGAAAATCGCTCTCCAGCTTATCCAAGCCTTCGCGCACGCTGCGGATGCTGTCGCGGACGCGAGTTTTGTTGCGCTCGTTCTGCTCGCGCGCCGCCGGCGAGGCTTCATTCTTGCCGACCGCCTGATCAACGGATTCGATGCCTTTGACAACGCCGCCAAGCAGGTAGGCGAAATGCGTCATGGTCTTGATCTGCGCCGCGATTTGCGCGGCGCCGGCCTTGAGGTCGGCCGCGGTTTTTTCAGTCGCCGCTTTGGCGGCACTCGCGCCGCGCCGCGCGGGTGTGCGCCGCCGCGTCTGCGAACGAACGTCCGCCGTCAGCACTGTGAGCATGAAGGCGAGAACGAAGATGAGCACTTTTCTCAAGATGGATTCTCCTTTGGCGATGCCCGCGCGCCACCAGGGATTGATCCTGCGGGCGGCCTTTTAACTCTACCTTAACTTATGGCGCATTCGCGTTGATTTGTCGAGTTCGGACGGCTCGGCGCGCGGCTCTTTGTATAGATCATCGCTGTTGCGACACTCAAGTTGAAAGTAGCACAACCTACATTATGAAGACATGGTTGATCACCTGGCGTCGCTGCCGCCGCCCGGCAAGGCCCGCAAATCGCCGGGCGTATGAAAACAGCGCAAATGGAAAAATTTTCCGAAAAAATTACATAGTTGGGGAATGTCAGGTTGCGCCGCTGTTCTTGAAACGCTGAAACTATAAGCCTTTAGCCCGGTTCGCAGCGATGGCCGCAACCCCCTTTTGGCGTAGCACACCGTTTGCACCTTGCTGTCGGAGTGATGAATGGTTTCGAGATTCATTTAACGAGCATTGCTGGATGCGGGCGCGCAAGCGGCGCGACCCCCAACCGACAGGTCAACCGCTCTCCGTTCGAGCCCGCAGCCAATCTCGATCCGCATCCGCAGGCAGAAGGTCATCAGTCAAGCCCGTTCCATTCCCTTATGGAATGCAGCCCTACGGCCTTCAATTCACATGAATTCCATCTCAAACCCGTTTGGAGAATATTATGAAAAAAATGTCAATTTTGAATGTGTTCGCGTTGTCCCTGTGTCTGATGTTGACCGCTTCGGTCATGGCTTATACACAGTCTGATTCGCGCAAGATGCAGACGCAGGTTGCCTCCGGCCAGAAGATGAAGCTACAGGGGACGATCACCAAGCGTGACAACGACACCTTCACGCTGACCGACGCTGCGGGGGCGGAAGTCACCGTCCACCTCGCCGGCAATACCAAGATTGAAGAGAAGAAGAGCAACCCGTTCCGCGGCTCCAAGAAATACTCGTCGGCGGACGTGGTGCGCGGCCTCTTCGTTGAAGTCGAAGGACGCGGTGACGCTTCGGGCGGCATCGTTGCCGACAGGATCAAATTCTCAAGCGACTCGCAGCGCGTCGCTGTTTCGATCAACTCGACGGTCGTGCCGGTCGAAAACCGCGTCGGCCAGGCCGAGACTCGCCTGAGCGAAGCCGAGCAGAATGCGCAACGCCTGTCGGGCCAGGTCGAAGAACTGAGCCAGGTCGCCAATCTTGCTTCGGGCGGCGCGGCGGCAGCCCAGAAGAGCGCCGACCAGGCAATCGAAGGCGTCAACAAGACCAACGACCGTATCAGCTCGCTCGATGAGTTCGAGGAGAAGAACACCGCCAATATCCTCTTCAAAGTCGGCAGCGCCGTGCTGACTGCGGAAGGCAAGGCGGCGCTCGATGAAGTCGCGACCCGCGCCAAGAGCGAGCATGGGTACGTCATCGAGGTGCGCGGCTTTGCGTCGTCGGATGGCTCCGAGAGCCTGAATGATCGCCTCAGCGAGCGCCGCGCCGACGCCGTCATGCGCTATCTGGCGCAGCACGAAATTCCGCTGCGGCGCATCGTCCTGCCCTTCGGTTACGGCGAGGCGATGCCGGTGGCCGACAATACGACGCGCGAAGGGCGCAAGCAGAATCGCCGCGTCGAGGTGAAGCTGATGGTCAACCGCGGCCTGTCTTCGCCGGTCAACGTCAACCACCCGGACACGAGCAGCTCGCATTAAGACCTTCGTCCCGTAGCTAGCCGCCGGGACAAAGGGCGCGGCCACGGATTTGATTGGGTAGCGCTATCGGACTGAATATCGGATAGCGCAGTCGCCCTCTCAAATCAGCGGCCGCGCTTTCATTTTTTCCCCTCCATTTCTAAATCCGAAACCAACGCGCAGGCATAATCAACGACGGCACAGCCTGAGGGGCTGACCGCCGGCAGACTCCTATCACTCGCAAACTGGCTGGCCTCGCTCTAGCAAACCGGGTTGTGATGATTGCGGTGATTCAAACGCCGTAATTTTTTATCTATAGGCTTTCGACGAACAAAAAAACTTCTGACTGTGATCTTTTTCTCAGGCGATTTGCGCATGAGTGAATGAGGCCGTAAGCCGAACGCCTCTATTGACGTGACGACCAACATCACCTGCGCGCTGGGCGGCTCGTTCCGCATCACTCGCGTACTATCGAACGGCAACACGCAGACCAGCGGCGGAGTGACGCCGCAAAGCTTTGGCGGGCTTACGCCGAATTCAAACTACTCGATCACCAACATTCAGCCGACGGTCAACGGGACGACTTACATCGGCCCCGCGACCATCACAGGCACGACCGGCGGGCCGGGCAGCACAATAACGGTGACGTTGCTTTATCAAGATAACACCGCCCCGACGATCACCTGCCCGGCTAACGTCACGCGGTCGAACGACCCGAACCAGTGCGGCGCGACCGTGAACTATCCGGCGCCGACCGCAAGCGATAACTGTGCGGGGCTGGGCGCCATCAGTTGCTCTCCGGCTTCGGGATCATTCTTCCCCACCGGCACGACCAGCGTGACTTGCACGGTGCGCGACGCAGCCAACAATCCGGCCAGTTGCTCATTCAGCGTCACGGTGAATGACACTCAGGCGCCGACCATCACCTGCCCTGCTAATGTCATGCAGTCCACCGACCCGGGGCAGTGTAATGCAGTCGTCAACTACGCTGCTCCGACTGTAACCGACAACTGTCCGTCCAGCGCGACACCGACTTGCTCGCCCGCTGCGGGAAGCTCTTTCGCGAAGGGCACGACGACGGTCAACTGTACGGTGACCGACGCCTCGGGTAACTCCGCCGGTTGCAGCTTTACGGTGACGGTCGTAGATGAGCAAGCGCCGACAATTACCTGTCCGGGCAACATCATGACAACGACTGATCCCGGCCAGTGCTCGGCCAAAGTCAATTACACAGCACAGGCAATGGACAACTGTCCCGGCGTGATGGTCGTCTGTAATCCGCCGTCGGGCTCGACCTTCAACAAGGGGACGACCGCGGTCACCTGCACGGCGACCGATGCGTCAGGCAAGACCGCGTCCTGCGCCTTCACTGTGGCGGTCGCCGATAAGGAAAAACCGACTATCGCCTGCCCGCCGAATCAGACGGCCTTCCAGGATTCGGCTTTCGGGGCGACGGTCAACTATCCCGCGCCGACCGTACATGACAACTGTCCCGGCGTCACATCGCAGTGTGTGCCGCCTTCCGGGTCTGTCTTCCCGCTGGGCGCAACGCCTGTGACCTGCACGGCGACCGACACCAGCGGCAATACGGCGTCGTGCAGCTTCACGGTGACGGTCGTGCCGCCACCTAGCACGGCGGGGGCTAAGGTGACGGGCGGCGGCTCGATTCTCGCGGGCGGTAAAGCGACCTTCGGGCTGACGGCAATGGCTTCGTCGCCGACCACCGCGCAGGGCAACGTGACCTATCAAGATCATGCCACCGGCATGACCGTCAAGAGCACGGCCATCACAGCGGTCGTCGTCGCGGGGACACACGCCCGCATTTTCGGAAAAGCAACGATCAATGGCGCGGGGCTATTCGATTTCGTCGTTGACGTAGACGACATCGGCGAGCCCGGAACCAGCGACACGTTCGCGATTCAAATCAGCAATGGCTATGCTGCCGGCGGCCTGTTGACCGGAGGCAATATCCAGCTCCACTGACAACCACCGGAAGCCAATGAAACGACGGGCGGGCCATGCGAATTGGCCCGCCCGTTTTTTATTGACGGTCGGTTTGCGCAATGCGAACATCAAAGAAGGGAGGATCGTCAAGCGCAATGCTGTGGATGCAAAATCTTTAGTGGAGGTGTCTTTTGCATAAACTTACATTAAGCCTTGCGATCTACCTTTTGATGAGCTTGATTCCGCTGCCGGAATCGTTTCATCACAGTTACGCTAACTCGGGCGCCGCTCAGCAACCGACGCAACAGACCAAACCGACGCAACAGGCCAAACCTTCGCCCAACCCACAACCGCCGCCGCCGGCTCAGGATCAGGATGCGCCCGTTCGCCTCAGTTCGCGGCTGGTGATGGTCCCGGTATCGGCTTCGGACTTGGAGGGCCAGCCGGTCAAAGACCTGAAAGCCGAAGACATCGTCATTGAAGAAGAAGGACGCCCGCAGCAGGTCGTCGCGCTCGGCGAGCCGGGCAAGACGCCCGTCGAGATTGCCCTGCTCTTCGACGTGTCGGGCAGCACTCACGGGCAGTTCGCTTTCGAGCAGCGGGCGGCAGAGCAGTTTATCAAAGAGGTGCTCAAGCCGGGTGATGGCGTGTCGCTGTTTTCCATCGGCATGACGCCGAAGATGGTCAAGGCGCGCACCACCAGCGGCGACGAAGCCATCGCCGGCATCCGCGCTATGGGGTCTTCGAAGGAGCCGACCGCTTTCTTCGACGCCATTGTTGAAGCCACGCATTACCTGAGCCAGAGCGCCGAATCCGGCAGCCGGCGCGTGCTGGTCGTCATCTCTGATGGCGAAGAGAACTACAGCACGCGCTTTAAGCTCGCCGACGCGCAGCGCGAGTTGCAGAAGAACGATTGCCTCTTCTACGCCATCAACCCGAGCGGCGGCGGCATTCGCCTCAACACCATCAGCATCAAAGGGCAGCGTTCGCTCGAAGCCATGGCGGCAGAGACCGGCGGCGAGGCGTTCAACCTGCTCAAAGTCGAAGACCTCGAAGCCGTCTTTCGCCAGATTGCCAACGAGCTACAGGCACAATACCTTTTCGGCTATTACGCCACGGATGTGCCGGGCGGCGACTTCAAGCGCATCACCGTGCGCGCCCCCCGACGCCCAAACCTGCGCATACGCGCTCGTCAGGGCTACTATACGACGAAGCCTTAGAAGTAAGGATGATGACGCGGCAATGACGGACCCGACACCGCCCGGCAACGGCATCGAGAACCGCATCCTGCTCAACCTCGCGGCGGCAGAGCGCGAGCAATTGCTGCCGTTGCTCGAACCTGTCCACCTGGGTTTCGGGCAGGTGCTTTATAACATCGGCGCGGTCATCGATTTCGTTTACTTTCACAACCGCGGCATGAGCTCGCTGATCTCTTACACGCAAGAGGGCGGCAGGATCGAAGTCGGCATGGTCGGCTACGAAGGCGTCACCGGCTTGCAGGCGTTTTTGGGCACAGGCATCTCCGAACATTACGCGGTGATGCAACTGGCCGATGACGGCCTGCGCATGGCTGCCGAGCCGTTCAAGCAGGCGTGCGCCGCGTTGCCGTCATTGCAAACCGTGATGCTGCGCTACACGCAGGCGATGATGACACAGTTCGCACAGTCGGTCGTCTGCGCGCGCTTCCATTCCATCGAGCAGCGGTTGTGCCGCTGGCTGTTGACCAGCCAGGACACCGTGCGCTCGGACGAAATCCGCCTGACCCAGGAATTCCTGGCGGCGATGCTCGGGGTCAATCGCCCCGGCGTGACCCTGGCCGCCCGCCTGTTGCAAACCGCCGGCTTGATCGATTACCGGCGCGGATTGATTGTCATCCTCGACCGCCAGGGCTTAGAGGCCGCCTCGTGCGAATGTTACGCCATGATTGCCGCCGCTTTTCGCTGGCTATTCGCCGCCTGAATGCCGCTCATCGTCTTCCCTTAGTTCGTTACCTGACAGACAATTTCCAGCCGCGCGGGTAAATTTACTTTTTGCTCTTGGTGTCTCAAGGCACTCCCCAGTAGTAATCAGGGCATACGCATCGGCGGTCATAGATCGCCCTTAAACTCAACTCTGTTTTCAGACCGGATCAAGGAGCGAGGCGTTGAAGGAGAAGGCCTGTATATTGATTGCTGATGACAGCATGGACAACTGCACGATGATGACGGCTCTGCTAGGGCATGTGGGCTACGCCGTAGAAACGGCGCGCACCGCCGCCGCCGCCTTACGGCTGGCGCAGGACAAAGCGTGCGACCTCTACGTCATCGATAGCTACTTCACGGACGCGCGCGGCACCGACCTGTGCCGGCAGATTCGCGCCCTCGACCCTCTGGCGCCGGTGATCTTCTATTCGACAGCTTATGGCAAGGCCGAGGCCGAAGCGGCCTTGCAGGCAGGGGCGCGCGCCTACGTCGTCAAGCCTGACATTGACGGGCTACTGCGCACGATTGCGCGACTGCTCGATCAAAGGGGCAAGGACGCCGACCCCGCGCTCTTTCTCTTTAACTGAGATCGAGGGGCGCCCTTCGGTCGCGGCGGCGCGGATCAGACGGCGTAACCCTTGTTGCGGAAGATCAGCAAGTAAATCCCCGCGGCGAAGACCGGCACCAGCAGAATCACCGCGATCAAAACGATCTTCGAAAAGGTGTCGCGGCTCGAATTCATCACGTGGGTGATGGCAAAGATGTCGAGGATGATGGCAGCAACCCACCATATTGTTCCAAACATAAGCGCTCTCCTTTACTCGTTAAGTGGCAGGCAACCGGACGATTGCTGCCGTCTTTAACCGTTACGAGTCGGTCGTTGCGAAAGTTCGTTTACGATGGCTGCAACCTTAACGCGAAAGCGAACCTGGCGCAAGCCCTGCGCCGGGCCGCTTCTTGACATCGGTGCGCGGCGGCCCATACAATCGCCTCGGTAGCTCTCGACTGCCTATTTGCTCAGGAGCGATGTTGAACATGCCGCTGCGGCGCCGATCTCGGATGCGATTCTGGTTGACAACCCTTTGCCTCGTGGCGCTCGCCGCGATGCCGATGCCGTCGCCGCGGGCGCGGGCCGCGGACGGCGATGTGCTCGAAACCTTTCAGGGCTATCTCGACCCGGCACCGCGCGGCATAGACGCGCGCTATGCCTGGACATTGCCCGGCGGGCGCGGCGAAAACGTCCGCATCTGTGATATTGAATACAACTGGAACCTGACGCATAACGACCTCGCCGGCGCAACCGCAAACCTGTTTGTCTATGTCAAAGGGCTCAACCCGCTGCCCGACCAGGCGATCAACGAAGCGAGCTGGAATCACGGCACGGCGGTCATCGGCGAGCTGGTGGCCGCCGATAACGGCATCGGCATCACCGGCATCGCGCACCGCGCCCAGCTCGGATTGATCAACCCGCTGACGGACAGCAATACGCCGGACGTCGCCGCCGCCATCCGTCGCGCCACCGCGGCGATGGAAGCGGGCGATGTGTTGTTGCTCGAACAGCAGTCGATTCAGGGGCCGCACTTCGACCCGTCAACCGGACGCGGGCTGGCGCCCATCGAAGTTGAGCCCGACATCTTTAACGCCATCAAAGCGGCGACCGCCAAAGGCATCATCGTCGTCGAATCGGCGGGCAATGGCTCGGAAGACCTGGATCATTCATCTTACGAGGGCAAGTTTGACCGCAATAAGCGCGACTCGGGAGCCATCCTGGTTGGCGCAGGGTTGCCGGAAGGCGGCGTCTACGGGCCGGGGCCGGATCGCACGCGAACCAGTGAATCGAATTATGGCTCCGCCGTCGATCTGCAAGGCTGGGGACGCTACATCACGACCACAGGGTATGGCGACCTGCGCCACGAACAGGGTGAGAACAACTGGTACACGATTGACTTTGGCGCGACCTCCGGGGCGACGGCGATGGTGGCGGGCGCGGCGGCCTTGCTTGAGAGCATCGTCAAAGAGCGCGGCCAGTCGCCCTTGTCGCCGACGGAATTGCGGCAATTGCTTAGAGCCACCGGCACGCCGCAGGTCGGCGACCTGAGCCGTCACATCGGCCCGCGCCCGGACCTGCGCGCGGCCATCGCGGCGCTTGACGGCCAGCCCACAGGCCCTCTGCCGGTGATCTCCGAAGTGCATATGAAAGGCCAGGGCGGCAAGCTCATCGTTGACGGCGAGCATTTTGCGGTCGGCGATTCAATCATCGAGATCAACGGCCAGACGGCGGGCAAGCTCAAGTACCCGGCGGGCTTCATCCTCGCCAATGGCCAGATCACTCGGCTGATGACCAAAGCAGATGTGACCGATCTGCTGCCGGCGGGCGTTGATGTCGCGGTGACGGTCTATACGCGCAGCACAGGGTTACGCTCGGAGCCATTCACCTTCCGCCGCTAGTGATCCGAATTATAGTGACGAATTGTCGGGGCCTGCCGCTCCTTCGCGGAGCGGCAGGCCCCAACGTCGTTTCAGTGACAGTTTCGCAGGCAGTTTTCAAGCCGTTCATGAGCGTGGCGTTCGCACTCGCGTCGCTCTCCGGGCGGCAGGTGCTGGCAGAACCGGCTCGCCTCGCGGAACGCTTCGCGACAATGTTGCACACACGGACGACCATCAGGCGAGGCTTCGGTCGAAGCAATCATCCCCACACCGAATACCAGCAGCACCACGATCAATAACCCTCTGCGCATAGCTTCTCCTTTCGATTTCGAGCACACGCGTCCCTCGGCAGCTTGCGGCCTGTGGGAGCGTCGGTTTGAGTTGAGGTAATGGTGGGAGAACCGTTCATGCTTATGACGCGGCCAGTGCGGCGGCGGTTTGAAAAAATGAGGGAAGGGACGACAAAAGCGTGCGGATAAAGCGAGCCCGGCGCATCGGCAAGCGCGGGCGCGGCGCTTGCCTGAGCCTGGCAATCTCATCACCGTTGCGACGAATCAGCGTATGTAACCATACTTGCATTCTTTATTGCAAATCCGTCCCAGCGATTATAAATTTCCATCCTTTGTTTTTTGACATAATCAAATTTAAATCTCATAAACCAGTCACATAGCTTCAGGCATCTCAGCGATCCTGATTGGTATATAGATTGCACGGCCCTCAGCATCCTCGGTCACGGCTATTTCTGAATCAGCCAAAGTTGTCAATCTTCACCTTAGATGACCTGGCACGTTGAGTCGTGAGAGGGAGCGAGCAAACCAGGGTTTTCGGGTACAACGCGCAACCATCACCCAGTTTTGGCAAGTCACCCAAGCTTGTCTTGGATGAAGTGTATTCCAAGATACCCAAGAGGAGATGCCCCATGCGGATCCTGAAGATAGCTGTATTCCTCTTCTTCGCGCTCTGGCTGGTTCTGCCGATGGTTAGAACGCATGTCGTCAGAGGGCAGGTCAGCAGCAACCCTGACTCGGTTGATTCGGACGCGGCGCTCAAATCTTTGCCTGCCTGTATAACGGGTAGAAATGGCCCTCCCGAGGCCAATACAGGGTTTGACGACCAGTCGATTGACCAGAATTTCGTCAGCGACTTTGCGCACCATCAGGACCAGCTGACCTTTGAAGCCGTAGACTTTATCACCGATGGGCTGGGGCCGGTCTACAATGCCCAGTCTTGCCGCGAGTGCCACCAAAACACCCTCACCGGCGGCATCAGCCAGGTCAATGAGCTGCGGGCGGCGATCAAGACCTCAGACCCCAACACCACCATTGATCCCACGGTCGTCATCAAAGATGATGCCGGCACCGAACGCTTCATCAGCGACCGCTCGCTGATCAATGACCGGGCGATCTGCCCGGCAGGCAAGTTGCTCTTCACCCAACTGCCGGACGGGTCGTTCTTCAATCACAAAGACGCGCAAGCCCAGGAGCGTGTCGATAACATTGTCAACAGCAACCACAAACCGGTTCCTGAGGAAGACATTGTCACCACCTTCCGCACCTCGCTGAACCTGCTTGGCGATGGCCTGGTCGAGGCGGTCAACAGCAACGATCTGCAAAACATCGCCAATGGCCAGCCGGTGAATATGCGGGGCACGTTGATTCCGGTCAAGGTGCTTGAAGCGCCCGGCGATCCGGTCTTTCGTATCGGTCGCTTCGGCTGGAAGAACCAGCAGGCCAGCTTGCTGTCGTTTTCCAGCGATGCCTATCTCAACGAGATGGGCATCACCAATCGCCTCGATCCCGACGGCCTCGGCCCCGGCGTCGATGTTACGCCGGTCTGCGACGACGTGCCGCAGCCGAACCACAACGCCATTGAAGATGAAGAGAACGACATCGATAGCTTTGCGCGTTTCATGCGGGCGACGAAAGCGCCGCCGCGGGCGCCGCATTGCGAGATTTGCCCGAACCCAGACCCGGTGATTCAAAAGGGCTTTCAGCTGTTTGGTGAGATGAAATGCACCGTCTGCCATGTGCAAACGCTGTTCACCCAGCCGGTGGGCACATGGATCAACGGCAATACGTTTCAGATCCCGCCGGGGCTGGGTTGCCGCCAGTTCCATCCCTTTGGGGACTTCTTGCTGCACGACCTGGGGACGATTGACATCACGCAGGGCTTGGCGCCGGCCAACCGTGTGCGCACGGCGCCGCTCTGGGGGGTGCGCACACGCGACCGTCTGATGCACGACGGGGCGTCGCTCACCTTCGTGGATGCCATCCGCCGTCACCACAATCAGGCACAGGTCTCCTTTGACGCCTTTTTCGATCCCAACCGTCCCGACAGTGATCGAGCGGCGGTCATCGCCTTCCTGAAATCGCTATGACCGCCTGCCCGTTTCGATGACGCCGGGCCGTTTTCCCGGAGGCGGGTCAGGACCACTGACCCGCCTCCGGTACGCCGATTTTATCGACGTCTACGCCGTTGCTCGCCAGGGGCAGCGCGCCGCGCGGCGACCTGGAGACAGAGCCCACGGCAGGAGGGAAGCTGAATGAAAAAGGACGCAGCACGACGCTTGATGCGAAAGATTCTACTCGGCTCGTCACTGATTGCCGCGACCGGCTGTTTGGGATGTGCTAGGCCGGAGCCGCCTGCGGCAGCGCCACCGTCACCTGAGCAGGCGGCGAGCGCCCCGGCTCAGCCGCTTCAGCAAGCTGCCTCTGTCGAAGCGGTCAAGTTGCCGCCGCCCAACCTCAGGCAGGTGAAAGAGGCCATCAACGTGGCGTATCAGAATACGGTGACCATGGTGGCACAGCAATTCTGCGTTGGCGATTTTGATGGCGACGGCTCGCAGGACCTCGCCGTGGTGGTCAAACCGGCAAACGGGATGCTGCCAAAGCTCAACAGCGAATACGCCAGGTGGAAGCTCGATGACCCGCACCATGTCATTGCCCCCAACCTGCACAAGATCACTCGGCCCTCTGCCGCGCCGCACGAGCCGGTGCAAGCCGCGCCGGGAGAGCGTCTGCTGGCCATCGTTCACGGCCAGGGGCCATATGGCTGGCGGCATCCGGGAGTCAATAGTGCCTATTTGCTGGTCCGTGCCAGCGGCTACGAGATCGCCGCTCAACCCGTGCGGGAGTTTTTCAACCTTGCCAAAGACCAGCAAGCCTTGCCGAGCCTGCGGGGTGATGTCATTCAGGAGCGGATGGCCGGAGCCGTGGGATTCCTCTATTACACAGGGGCGGCATACGCCTGGTTCGAAGGCCGCCAAAAACCGGCGGCGCGCCCGGCGGCGCCCATGAGCCATCTCCGGTGAAGCCCCGGACGCCCGGCCAGCGTTGCGTATTCGCTTTGGCGTCAAGGAAGCGCACATGACAAACAGCGCCAGTATCCTGATGCAGCAGGTGATGAAAGCAGGCGGCGGCGGCAAGGCCAGGCGGCGCGACTGGCTGACCTGGCGCCGCTGGCTCCCCTTGTTCGTCCTGGTCTTGACGTTTGCTGCCTATGCCGGGACGCTCGGCTATCAGTTCGTCTATGATGACACAGAGCAGATCATCAGAAACCCGCAACTGCTTTCCTGGCACTACGCGCCGCGCTTCTTTGTCGAGCATGTATGGGGGCATCAAAATCCGAATCCCATCGGCAACTACTACCGTCCGCTGTTCCTCCTGTGGCTGCTGGTCAACCGCATGCTGTTTGGGCTGAATCCTTTCTGGTGGCACCTGACGACGGTCGGGCTTCACCTCGGCGTGACCTTTATGGTCTACAGGCTGGCGCGTCGGCTGGTCGGCGAGCCGACGACAGCGGCCATCGCGGCGCTGCTGTTCGGCCTCCATCCGGTTCACATTGAAGCGGTGGCCTGGATTTCAGGAGTGACCGAGCCGTTGATGGCCTGCATGCTGATTGCCAGTTTTCTCTGCTATCTCAATCAGCGCGACGGCCCGGCACACGCCGGGCGCTGGCGGGCGGCCTCACTGCTGTTCTATGGCCTGGCGATGCTGGCAAAAGAGACGGCGCTGGTGTTGCCTCTGCTCATCCTCGCCTACGAATGGGCGACGGCGGGAGCCGACGCTGCGGCGTCGGTTGCTGCCGCGCCGCCGGTCGCTTGCTTAAAGGATCGCTTGATCGACTCCGTCAGGCGGGTGGCGCCCTATCTGGCGCTGACGGTCATCTACCTGGTGGTGCGCGCCGTTGTCCTCAAGGGGTTGGCGCACCCGTCAATGCATCTCTCGCTAGCGACGACTCTGCTCACCTGGCCCGCGGTGTTGTGGTTCTATGTGAAGCTGCTGATCTGGCCCGTGGGCTTAAGCGTCTTCTACGATACGCCGTATGTCAGCGCCCCCGGTCTGCGGAATTTTCTGGTGCCGTTGATGGCCCTGACCGCCACTGCCGCGTTCCTGTGGCAGTGGTCAAGGCGGACGCCAGTGGTGCGCCTGGCGGTCGCCTGGCTGGTGCTGCCCATCTTGCCTGTATTGAACGTGGCGGTCTTCTACGATGGCGAGTTGGCCCATGACCGCTATCTGTACGTGCCCTCGGTCGGCTTTGTCATCCTCCTGGCCGTCGCCGCCCGTCGCCTGGTCGCCGGCTCAGCCAAGCTCTTGGGCCAGCCGGCCTTGCAGGTGCTCGGCATCTTTACCCTGGTTTGCGTGCTCAATCAAGCAACCGTGACGCAAGCGGTTTACTGGGCGGATAACCTCTCGCTCTACTCCAGGGGGGCCGCCATCGCGCCGAACAATTTTCTAGCGCTCAATAATCTCGGCAGCGCCCTGGCGAAACAGCGTAAATTCGAAGAGGCCATCGGCCTGTACCTCCAGGCGCTTGAGCGCAGGCCGCTCTACTGGTCATCGAACTGTAACCTGGCTTACAGTTACTACGCGCTCGGCAAGTACGCGGAGGCGGAACGATACCTGCTGCGCGCCATGGAGATTTATCCACGCAACGTGCGGCAATACTTCTGCCTCGGCCTGATCCAAATGAAGCTGGGGCGGTTGGAAAACGCGTCGGCGATGATCGGCCATGCCATCGAGTTGCAGCCACAAGAACCGGACTACCACTATGGACTTGGCCTGGTGCTCAAGCAGCAAGGCAACCTGACGGCGGCGCTGACTGAACTGAATGCCGAACTCATCATCGGTCCCGATCATCCGGGCGTGCGGGAGGAGATCGCTGCCATCGAAGCCCAATTGCGGAGCGGTTCGGCGGGCGAATCAAGTCCATCCAATCCGCCCGCCGAACCGGAGTTCCGCAACCTCGACTGAGTGACGGTCAGCGGTCTAGCTGCCGTAGACCCAGCCGTACTGTGTGTTCGACCGTTGCCCGCCGTCGTTGCGGTACTCGGCCTTGAGCTTCGTCACGTAATCATTCGGGATGGCGTGCAGCTTCGCCTTCACATCAACCCCATACACACGCGCCGCGTTCAGCCCGAAGATTTTATTCTTGGTCTCTGGCGTCAGCGGCTTCCAGCCGAATTGCTTCATCAGCTCCGCGGGCATCTGGATGCGGCGGAAGGCTTCGATCTGCCATTGCGGCGAGCCCCACCAGATCGAATCGGTGCCCCACAGCACATGGTCGTCGCCGAAGGCATCGATCAACATGCCGAGGACGTGGCAGCAGAGCATCGGGTTGGTAATCGCCAGCATGCCAAATGTCGAGCCGATCTCCATGTAGACGTTCTTCATCTTCGGGTTCTTCTTGCGCGCCGCGCAGATGTCGCTCACCCACGCGACGTAGCCGTCTTTCAGCGGGTCGCCGGTGACCTTCAGGTCGCCGGTCTGGAACGCCTTGATGATCTCCTGAGCGCTTTCGAGTCCCTTGAAGCCCGAGTGGTAGAGGATGAAGGTCAGGTCTGGGAAATCCGCCGCCGCTTTCGGCACGTCACGCGGGTTGCAGTGTTCGACGTTGAAGCCGGGCAGCGGCAGTCCCTTGTGGACGCAGATCAGCTTGATGCCGGTTTTGCGGGCGTACTCGAAGGTGGGATAGGCGATCTTTTCATCGTCCAGCCACCAGCCCTCTTTCGTCGGCCCGAGCCCCTGACCGGTGTAGCCCTTCCACGCCTCGATCTTCAACTGCTCGGCTTGCCGGTGCATGTTCTCCATGTTGGGTGCGCCGAGGTCCGGCGAAAACAGCCCGTGCGAGACGATGCGGCGCGATGCCGCCAGGCCATTGATCTTGGCGCGCGTTTCGATCATGTCGGGCGGCGGCAGGATGTTCGAGTTGTCCGTCGGCGACGGGAAGCCCGAAATCACCGCCACCAGCGTATCGCTGTCCAGGAAAATCTCTTTGATGTAGTTGGCCAGGTAGAGGTCTTCCATCTTGTGCGCGTGGCCCTTGAGGTCGGGGTTCCAGCGCTCGGCGACTTTGCGATAGCCGAGCAGCGGCAAGACCTGACGGCCCGACGAGACATGGTGCGTCTGGATGTCGAAGATGAACTGATTCTTCGGCCACTTCTCGTCGTAGGCCGCCGGCTCGATCATCTCGCTGGCCTCGACATCGAAGAATTTGCCGAAGACCGAATTCATCGCCATGAAGGCCGTCGCCATGCCGCCCGAGGTTTGCAGGAACTGGCGGCGCGTGACGCCGAGCAGCTTGGCGTTGTGGTCGGCCAGGCCGATCAAGTTGTGCTGTACGCGCTTCTGCTCGTCGGTCTGCGGATAGGGCAGATACTCTTCGTTTGAAACCACCTGCGTCGGGATCGGCAGGTTGAGATTCATCTCTTCATCGAACTCAGACTTTTGCACGAACCGGCGCACGGCGCGGCGGGCGCGCGAAGCCGACTCAGCGAGCTTGCTTTTCTTCACGGTACATCCTCCATTGCTTGGCCTATGGGCCTGGATATTGATTAAGAGCTAATCCGGGTCGGTCACTCCTGGCGCCGAGGGCCGCGCACACCGGCGCGCGATCCACGTCCGGTTCCGGTCATTCGATTTTGACTAGAGGAGTTCCGAAGCTGAGAATCCACTGGACAATGGCTTTATACAGAAGGCGGCGGATTTAATCAATGCGCCGGCAGCGACATCCTGAGTCGAAGCTCATTTCTCCTGGGAGCGCGGGCATCTTGCCCGCCGGTCTTGTGCAGACGAGAAACGGCGGGCAAGATGCCCGCGTCCCCAGGTTATTGTTTGCCGGCGGCGGGGCGGAGTTTTTCGAGCGCTTGAAAGGCTTCGTTGGTGATGAAGCTTCCCCAGCCCGGGCCGAACAGCGAGATCGATGATTCGTAGGTGCCGTGCCGGTATTCGTCTTCGGTGATGATATAGCCGAGCGCGTCGTTGGTCAGCCCCAGCAGAAAGGTCTTCTCAAACCCGAGCAGCTTGCCGCGCTCTTTCACTTGAAAATTGAGAATGCTGCTCAACTCGCCGGGGATCGTCACAAAGGCGATGCGGTTGTCGAAGCTGATGCCGCAGACTTCGGTGTCGTACGACGGCGGCAAGGTGATCTTCACAGCGGCGCGCGGCGGCGGGACGGTCTGCGCCTGAAAGGCGCGGCGCACGAGGCGGATGTCAACCGCGTCTTGGAGCGCGACCATCAAGGTGACTTTGAAGACTTCGGCGGCGAGAATCTGGCCGACGTTTTCGGCGCGCTGGAATTCGTCTTTGCCCTGAAAAGCGCGCGGCGCAACCGTTCCCTGCGCGCCGTTGGCAAAGATCGCCATCACGTCGCCGCCGATCATCTGTTCCAGGGCGCGGCGGGCGTAGTAGACGTAATCTGCCGAGAACTCGAAATTCTTATCGCCGACGACCGTCGGGTGCGCCGCAAAGTTCATCAGCACAGCCATCGGACGCCCCGTGTCTGTGGCGTCAACGCGAATGACGCCGACCTCCGGATCAATCGGCCCGTTCGGCGGCCAGGTCGAGCGGAAGCGCGAGATGCCGCGCGCTTCGCCTGCGCCGAACGCGATGCGGGCGGCGCGCATATGCTGGTTGGCAGTGATGACGGCCTGGGCGGCATGCTCTGAATAGGCATCGCGAATCGCGGCGTCGTAGCGGCCCGCGAGGATGGGAAACGGTTCGAGGTAAGCGCCGCCGCCCGAATGCGTGTGTGACGACATGACAAAGAGGTGATCGGGCGCAATGGCGGTGGCTTTGTTGACCCGCTCACGAATGCGCTCGACCATCGCGTGGTCAAAGCCGAGATGGTCTACGCTGAGGAAGGCGATCTTTTCAGTGCCGTTGTCGATGACCAGGGCGCGCGCTTCGGTCGGGTCGTGAACGCCCGTCGAAGGTCTGCCGAGCCGCCCGCCGTAACCGGCCAGCGGCGTACCGACGGGCGGCGTGATGTCCGACTTGCCGGTGCCGGCCAGAAGTTTGGCTTGCGCGCGGGCTGACGCGGCGCCGCAAAAAATGAGAAGCGAGACGACGACAACTGTCCGAAGCTTTCGCATACCGGGTGACCTTTAAGCAAGAAAGACAAAGCCGGGACGCGGCGGGCACGGTCATGCTGGGCCACGCTCGCGCCTCGGCTTTGCGCAATGATTAATGAACGCCGGCGCGACTAGCCGAGCTTGTAGCTGTAGTTGAAGCCGCCGCTGGCGATGGCGAAGATGACGTACAAAATGATCAGCCCCGTCCAGATCATCATGATGTTTTTGATGCCGACCTTGCCGGCGTTCATCCAGCCCCAGATGAACGCCCAGAGGCCGCAGATCAGGCCGATGATGCCCTGCACGGCGCCGGCGGTCTGAAACATCTTCACCACGACGATAATCTGACAGATGATCGCCCCGACCAGGGCCACGATAGCCAATATTCCTAACATGCTTTTGCTCTCCTTTTTTTTGAGTGTGATATTCGAATGTTTGCCTGAGTGCTGCTAGGCGATGGTACTGCCGCCATCAACGACGATGGTTTGCCCGGTGATGTAGCCGGACGCCGGCGACGCCAAAAAGACGGCGACGCCTTTCAACTCGCCCGCCGCGCCGACGCGGCCCATCGGCACGCCGGCCTCGATCTGCTCCTGCGCGTGCGCGAGAACTTTTTCGGTCATGCGGGAAGGGAAGAAGCCCGGGGCGATGGCGTTGACGCGAATGCCGCGCCGCGCCCACTTGGCGGCGAACTCGCGGGTCATGGCGATCAGGCCGCCCTTGGCGGCGACGTAGCTGACGATGTGCTGGCCATTCTCCATCGAGCCTTTCAGGCCGGCGACCGAGGCGACGTTGATAATCGTGCCGCTGCGCCGCTTGAGCATCTCGCGCCCGGCGCGCTGCGAAAACAGGAACGCCCCGGTCAGGTTGATCTTCAAGACCATCTCCCACTTGTCTAGCTCGTGCTCTTCGATGGGCTGGCCCCAGGTGACGCCGGCGTTGTTGACCAGGATATCGATCTGCCCGAAGGTGGCGATGGTGCGGTCAACCGCCGCCTGCACCTCATCAGAGCTCGAAACGTCACAAATCATGCTGTCGGCATGGATGCCGCGGGCGCGGAACTCATCCATCGTCGGCGTTAGCCATTGCTCGCGGCGGGCGAGCAGCATCAAGGACGCGCCGGCTTCGGCCAGGCCCTCGGCCATCTCCTGGCCGAGCCCGCGCGAGCCGCCGGTGACGAGCGCCACCTTGCCGGTCAGATCAAACAACGCTTTCAGTGTCGGCACGTCTGATGATCCCTTCCGCTGAACTTAACTGTGAACTAATCTGACGAGCGAATGATTTGCAGCCTTCAGGAGCCGCGAGGCCGAAACGAGTCTATCATTTTTCTTTGAAATGGCAAGCGGCGACCGGCGTTAGCGCGCGTCGCCTTTGGGGAACATGGCGCGCTCCGGCTCGGCGTTCAAGCGGGCGAGCATCTTTTTAATCAGGCGCGTCTTGACGCGGCCCTGCTCTTTGGGCACGACCAGGTAACGGACGATGGCTTCGAGCCAGGTATTCTCGCTGACGCGGAAGACGACGCTCGGTTGCTCTTTGACTTCGAGCTGGTCTACGGGCGTCTTGGCCAGCAACTCGCGGTAGACGCGAACGCGCTCCATCATCCCTTCGCCGATCTCTTCTTCGGCGGTCTCCTGCATGACGCGGCCAACGAATTCCAGGTCGCTGCCATAAGCGAGATTGAATTTGATTTCGTTCCAGATGTAAGGAAAGAGCGGCCAGCTATAATTGAAGACGGTCGAGCCGAGCACCTGCGAGTTGGGAAACTTGATGATCCTGCCGCTCGGGTGGTCGGTCGAGAGGTACTGGCCGCCGAATTCCCAGAGCGTCGTGTCGAGGTAGCTGACATCGATGACGTCGCCGGTCGCGTCGCCGATCTTGATGCGGTCGCCGACGCGATAGGGCTGGCGCACCAGGATATAGATCCAGCCGATGAAGCTCGACAGCACGGTCTGCATGGCGAAGCCGAAGATCAGCGACACGACGCCGAGCGAAACGACCGCCGTGTACCAGTTGATGAAGACGACCGAGATAATGATGAATACCATCACCAGCCCGATCAACAATCGCAGGATGCGGCGCAGGTTGAAACGGTTCACGGTGTCGTGAACCCTGCCGATCAAGTAGACCTCGACGGCCTTTGCCAGCGTCAGCACCAACACGATTAAGATCGCGCCGCGGGTGTAGCGCAGCAGGAAATCAACCATGTTGTCCGGCAATCCGAAGAAGCGCAGGCTGAAGAGGTAATAAAGCACCCCGAGGCCGACCAGCAATATAACGTAGGAGCCGAACCAGAGTTTATCGCTGGTTGCCGCCTTCGGCATTTCGGGCGACGGGCGACCGGCAGTTTGATCCAGCGCCTCGCGGACATCTTTCTGTTGTTCTAACTGTTTGGCTTGTTCACGCACCCGCTCAGACACGGCACCTCCGATGAAAGCGACGCACGTCTTCTTTGTTCGTTCTTCGTACGCTCGATGCAATCGAACGTGTCACTCACCGCCAGAGAGGCGGCCCGCGACAGCATCAGAGGCGTATCGTAAAGCGCCTTTAATTAAGGAAGCAATTCGCAAACCGCATCAGTCGGCGACCGGGCGAATGTCGAGCGGCGAGGCGTCTTTTTCTTTCGCTTTGGCTTCGTCCCACAGGGCGTCCATTTCGGTGTGGTCAGAGTCGGCAGGCTGACGGCCCTGCTCGCGCAGGCGGTCTTCGATATAGCGAAAGCGGCGGCGGAATTTGCGGTTGGACGCCTTGAGGGCGCTTTCGGGATCAACGCCGAGCAGGCGGGCGACGTTGACGGCGACAAACAGCAGGTCGCCGACTTCGCCGGCGATCTCCTGGTGATTGGGCGCGGGGCTGGCGACCGCCTCTTTCAACTCGGCGACCTCTTCGTCAAGCTTTTCAAGCACGCTCGCCACGTCGGGCCAGTCGAAATCCACCCGCGAGACTTTCGTGGTCATCTGAAAAGCCTCCATGACCGCCGGCAGCTTCGTCGAAACGCTGTCGAGCATCGAGCCATCATCCGCGGCTTTGCCTTTAGCGGCAAGCTCGGCGGCTTTGATGGCTTCCCAGTTGCGCAGCACTTCGCCGGAGGTCGAGGCGGTGTCATTGCCGAAGACGTGCGGATGACGACGAATCATCTTTGACGAAACGCGCTCGATAATGTCGGCGACGGTGAAGCGGCCCGCTTCGCTGGCGATGTCGGAATGAAAGACCACCTGCAAGAGCAGGTCGCCAAGCTCGCCGACGAATTCATCGTCGTTGCCTTCATCAATCGCCTCGATCACCTCGTAAGCCTCTTCCAGCAGCATCGGCTTGAGACTTTCGTGGGTCTGCTCGCGATCCCAGGGACAGCCGCCCGGCGCGCGCAATCGCGCAATCAGCTTGACCAATTCAGTAAACTTTTCGCCCGCCAGTTCGTGTGATGACTCCATAGCTTTAACTTACCGGATGCCCCGGCGAAAGGCAAAAGCGACGCGGCTGACGCGTCAGGTTTGTCTTTTGCCTTTTGCCTTTGTTAGCATGGTGGGTCTTAAATGCAGTTGAATTCTTGTCCGTCTGAAAGAGAGATTATGGCAGAAGAAAAAGAGAGTGGGTTTCGCATTACAGACCGGCGAAAGTTCAACCCCGACGGCACGCCGCGCGATCTGGCCGACGAATCGGAAGCGCCCGTTGAGTCGCCGCTCAACATCGAGCCGGTGAGCGCCGAGCCGCTCAGTCCGCCGCCTGCGCCTGAGAGCCGCGCCGATAACGTCGTCTCTTTCCCCGGCGAATCAGCGCGCCAGCGGGCGCCGGAAACGCCGCCCGCCGAGGTGCCCGTCGAACCGCCACCGGCGGCTCAGCCGCGCGCCGCTGCCGAGCCGACCGATGCCCGCGCCGCTCAGGCTAAAGCCGCCTCCAGCGCCGCCGAACAGGCTTACAACCAGACGCGCGGGCCGCAGTCGCCCAACCTGCCGGAAGCCTCATTCCTGGCGCTCATCGATATGTTCGCCGCCGAAGCCGCGATGAACCTTGGCATGGCGCAGACGCCCGACGGTGGCCGCACCCCGATTGACCTGGAAGCCGCGCGTCACTGGATCGATATGCTCGGCATGCTCGAACAAAAGACGCGCGACAACCTCAACGAAGAAGAAGCCGGCGTGCTCGAAAACGTTCTCGCTTACCTGCGCATGCAATTCGTCGCGGCGTCGAGAAAGCGATGAAGATTACTTTCCTCGGCACCGGCACATCGGTCGGCGTGCCGTCGGTCGGCTGCGAATGCGACACTTGCCTGTCGGACGACCCGCGTGACAAGCGGCTGCGCACCTCTGTGCTGATCGAATCGGGCAGCCATCATCTGCTGATCGATGCCTCGACCGACTTCCGCCAGCAAGCCCTGCGCGTCGGCTTGAAGAAGCTCGACGCCATTCTCTTCACGCATGCCCATGCCGACCACTGTTTCGGGCTCGACGACGCGCGCCCATTGATGTTCCGACATGGCGCCATCCCGGTCTACGCCAGCGATGAAACCTGGAAGGGCTTGCGCCGCGTCTACGCTTACGCCTTCGAGCCGGCGCCCTATCCCGGTGTGCCGCGCATCATCGCGCACACGCTTGCAGGCGACTTCGAGTTATTCGGGTTGCGCATCGAGCCGCTCGTGGTGATTCACGGCCAGTTGCCGGTCACCGCGTTTCGCATCGGCGGCTTCGCTTACGTGACCGACTGCAACCACATCCCCGACGAAGCCTGCGCGCGGCTCGAAGGCTTGGACTTGCTGGTCATCGATGCCCTGCGCTTTAAGCCGCACCCGACGCACATGGCTTTAGCCGAAGCGCTCCGCTACATCGAGCGCCTGCGCCCGCGCCGCGCGCTGCTGACCCACATCTCGCACGACATCGGTCACCAATCGGCGAGCGCCGACCTGCCGGCGGGCGTCGAGATCGCTTACGATGGGCTGACTGTAGAAATCTGAGCGATGAATGTTTTTCATGACCCGGACGATGTGAAGATCAGCGCGCCGAGCGTGCTGACCTTCGGCGTGTTCGATGGTCTGCACCTCGGCCATCAAGAGATCATGCGCCGCGTCATCGAGCGGGCGCGGGCGCTCACGCTACCGGCGACGGTCGTGACCTTCGAGCCGCACCCGCGCGCCGTGCTGCGCCCGCAGACCGCGCCGCCACTGCTACAGACCTTCGAGCAGAAGATGGAAGGCATGCAACGGCTCGGCATCGATCAGGTGGTCGTCTTGCGCTTCACGCCTGAGCTTGCCGCCGTCAGCGCCACAGACTTCCTGCGCCAGTTGATCTTCGGACGGCTCGACGCCCACGAAGTCTATCTCGGTTACGGCTTCGCTTTCGGCCACAACCGCGAAGGCCATTTCGGGCTGCTCGAACAGGTCGCCACAGACCTCGGGCGCACGACTGAAGAAGTGCCGGAGATTCGTTTTCGCAGCCACCGCATCAGCTCGACCATGATTCGCCGGTTGCTAACCGCCGGGCGCATCAACCTGGCGCGGCGCATGCTCGGTCGCCCTTATGGTATTGAGAGCCGCGTCGTCGAAGGCCGCCGCATCGCCGGCGCGCAGTTAAACTACCCGACGGCCAACCTCAAGCCGTACAACACCGTGACGCCGGCCAATGGCGTTTATGTGACTTTGACTCTGATCGAAGGCGAGTGGTGGCGCTCGGTCACCAACGTCGGCCATAAGCCGACCTTCGGCGGCGAGCCGGAAGTAACGGTCGAAACCCATGTGATCGATTTCGACCGCGAGCTGTATGGCGAAACGATTCGCGTGCGCTTCCTGCACCGGCTGCGCGACGAGCGCCGCTTTGATTCCCCCGACGCCTTGCGGGCGCAGATTGCCGAGGATTACCGCCGCGCCCTGCGCTACTTCCGTGCGCCCACCGTGCGCCGCCACTTCACCTTCCGCTGAACCCGCTGCGCGCCACCCGGGGCCGCCGCGGCGCTATGCTTAGACGCCTGAATCATTCTTTCTATTTGTAAGCTAGACCCCCGCCCTCAATCTAGTTGCCATTTGCGGCCTTGGTAAGTAGATTCTCGTTAAGAAGGTTTACCTTGATACCTGTAGCTTACAACGACCTTTGGATAGCAAAGACCAAATCCGCATCGCTCTTGAATCCGAGGCCGTCTTGATCATCCTGGCTCTTTGCGAAATTGATTTGGTAGACCTGATTTCATCGGAAGCCTTGCTTTTTGAAAACCAGCGCGTGACAAATGCCTCGCGAAGTGACTATGCTTTGGAAGTTTTGCAAAAAGCAAAGTATTTCATCCTGCTTGATGAGGAGATCAAAGATAGGGCGAGAGAACTCTCAGCGTCAGGGATTATGGCGTTAGACGCCTTACATCTGGCATCTGCCGAGAAGGCACAGGCCGATTTCTTTTGCACATGTGATGATAAGCTATTGAAGAAAGCCAAGCCGGTATGTGAGCCTCAAATGAGGATAGTTTCTCCGGTTCAGTTTTTGGAGGAGGTAGAAAATGACACTCGAAGTTAAGCCGTTAGCGGAGATCACGCACGAAGCCATCAGCGTCCTGTGCAAACACTTCGGGGCGGCGAATACGGTACGTTTTATTAACCAGTTTACGAAGGGGTACGGCAACTATACGGAAGAACGACAAGAGATATATAGCAACATGTCGCTAGAAGAGATCGTTGCGGAAATTGAAGCGAAGAGGAACCAACCCTAGCCGATAGGGGTCTGACAAGGCGTTGCAGCGGAGGCCGCGAAGCGAGTTTCTCATTAACATCGAAATATCTCACGCGGCCCCGCTGAACGCGGGCGTTAGACATCCCAACTCCGATCCGGGCCGCGGACTTGCCCTACCCTTACAGCTACACCCGAATGAAACTCGCTCTAGCCTCAGGTTGAATTGAACCCCCCAATTCAGTAACTTCTGTGTCCGTTGTCGTTTAAGGGCAGAATTCAAGAATCCCCATAAAATCCTCAAAAAACCCAGAGCCGCTTACAAGACGCGGAGCCGCGGTCCGGTTTATGGTTCCCGTCGCGCTGGGCCGCAAGCCAGGTCAGACATGACAAGGCTCACCTCTTGCGGCCTTTTAACGCAGAGGAGTTGATGATGGAAACTATAAGGCGACCGTATGCTCAGACTCACACCGGGTTGAACCCTGGCGGTCTGCGGATTCAGAAGTCTATCGCAGCAGAAGAAATCGACTTCCATAGTTTGCCTGATAGCAACCCACTGCCTATGCAACGTGACACTGAAATACCATAAAAGGAGACGGTCCATGAAAGACAGATTCGTGTATAACAGACGGAAAGTCCTGGTCGCACAATTAGCCGATGGTAAAAGGCGCATTGCCTTTGTGACCGGGTTGTTAGTCGTGCTGGCGTTAGCCGGCACGGCGGCCGCGAGCGTTAACTTCGCACTGAAGTGGGGTAGCCCTGGCGCCGGCGACGGAGAGTTTTATGTTGCCGGCTTAGCGGCGGACACTTCCGGCAATATCTATGTCGCTGACGTTTACAACCATCGCATCCAAAAATTCGACTCGAATGGCAACTTCCTCACCAAGTGGGGCAGCTTTGGCTCGGGCGACGGAGAGTTTTATTATCCCTATGACGTCGCGGTCGACGCCTTATCGAATGTCTACGTCGTCGACGCCAACAACCATCGCATTCAGAAGTTCGATTCAAATGGTAACTTCCTGACAAAATGGGGCAGCTTTGGCGCCGGCGATGGCCAGTTCAATTTCCCTCTCGCCATCGCCGTGGATGGCTCCGCCAATGTTTATGTCGCCGACCCCTTCAACTATCGTATTGAGAAATTCGATTCCAATGGCAGCTTCCTCGCCAAGTGGGGCAGCTTCGGCACGGGCGACGGACAATTCAATCAGCCAGTCGGACTGGCGGCGGACGCCACCGGAATGGTCTACGTCGCCGATGATGTCACCCAATATATTCAAAAGTTCGACTCGGATGGCAACTTCCTGACGAAGTGGGGCGGTCTGGGCGCGGGCGACGGCCAGTTTTCGGGCGCTTCCGGTGTAGCCGTAGACGCATCCGGCATGGTCTACGTCACTGACCATAACAACAACCGGGTCCAGAAATTCGACGCCAACGGGAATTTCATCACCACGTGGGGCAGCTTCGGAACAGCGGACGGGGAGTTTGAAGGGCCTTACCCGATCACGGTGGATGCCGCCTACCACGTCTACGTCGGCGACCTCGTCACGAACCGCATCCAGAAGTTCAATCAGGTGCTACCGAACCAGACACCCGTGGTGACCATTACGGCCCCGGCCAGTGGGGCTATCTATGCCGTGGGGACGCCTGTGACCTTTACCGGCACGTTCGCTGATAACGCCGGCGACACCCACACCGCGCAGTGGATGTTCGACAATCTCGCCCAAGCGGGAGCCGTTAACGAGAGCGCTGGCACGGTGACGGCCACTCACGTCTTTGGCACTGCCGGGGTGTATCAAGTGAAGCTCACTGTCACCGACCAGCTCGGGGCATCAGGCACGGCAAACACGGTTGCTGGACTGCCGGCGATGGTCGTCATCTACGATGCGAATGGAGGGTTCGTCACAGGCGGCGGCTGGATCAATTCACCGGCGGGCGCTTATGTTGCCAATCCGGCTTTGACCGGCAAAGCGAATTTTGGATTCGTGTCGAAGTACGCGCATGGCGCGAACGTGCCGACGGGCCAGACCGAGTTCCAGTTCAAAGCCGCCAATCTCAACTTCCACAGCACCAGCTACGACTGGCTGGTCGTGGCCGGTGCGAAGGCAATGTACAAAGGCAGTGGCACGATCAATGGCAATGGCAACTACGCATTTATGCTCACTGCGATTGATGGGCAGGTCAACGGCGGCGGCGGGCAAGACAAGTTCCGCCTCAAGGTCTGGGACAAGGCATCAGGCGCGGTGGTCTACGATAACCAGATAGGCGCTTCTGATAATTCCGACCCTGCGACAGTGATTGCGGGAGGCAGTATCGTGATCCACTCCAATTAGTGAGGCGCTGAATTGAAGGCAGACTCTGGCGCGGCTGAGACCTGAAGCACTCAGCCGCGCCTTTGATCAATATTAGAAAGAATCTTCGCGCCCGGGCAGATCAATCCTTATGGTTACTTTCAATGCCGCTCATGGTCCCGCTGAACGTGTGCGTTAGATGGCTTGAGGTAATCGTTGGAATTTACTTATATTTTCTGAATAATAGAGAACTTGATGAGAATAACTTTTATGGAGGCTGCATTGAAACGGCTAGAATTTTACTTTCTCTTCTTGCTGGTTTGATGATCGAGCGAGGGCAGGCTTATATGAAGAACAAGTTAGTGAGCATTCTGCTAGGGCTTGCTCTGACAGGTTTATGTTTTGCCCAGAGCAATGAACAAAGAGAAACCGCACGCAACGCCCAGTCCCTGCCAGCCGCCAAAGTCGAGAAAATCGAGTCGGCGATCAGGGCTTGGATGGAACTGAATAAAGCGCCCGCTTTGTCGGCCGCCATCGTGACGGACAACCAGATGCGCTGGTCGAAAGCCTTCGGTTTGGCCGACGTTGAAAATGCTGTCCCCGCACGCCCGGATACCGCCTTCCGTCTCGCCTCAATCGCTAAATCCATGACGGCAGTCGCTGTCATGCAACTCGTCGAGCGAGGGAAAATCGACCTCGAGGCCCCCATCAGTAAATACTGCGCCGCCTACCCGCAGAAGGTGGCCTTGAAGGATGCTCCCGACAAACAATACTCAATCACCGTGCGCCAGTTGCTCGTTCATCAATCGGGCGTCCGCCACAACAAGCCCGACGAGGTGCTCACGACCAGGCACTATAACAACATCGGCGAAGCCATCGGCTCATTCAAAGCCGACCCGCTGGTTATTGAGCCGGGAACGAAATACTCATACTCGACCCCCGGCTACACGCTACTGGGTTGCGCAATCGAGGCGGCATCAGGGATGTCATACAGGGATTATATGCGCGAAAACGTATTCAAGCCCGCCGGCATGACGCACACCTTTATTGATGATGTGTACGCGATCATTCCGAACCGCGCCCGCGGTTACCGCAAGACGCAGTCAGGCGAAATTCAAAACGCCCCGCTTCACGACACGAGCATCAAGGTGCCGGGCGGCGGCCTGTTGACGACAGCCGAGGATATCGCGAAGTTCGCCATCGCCCTGAATACCAATCGCCTGGTCAAGGCGGAAACCCTCGCGCAGATGTGGACGAAGCCGAAGACGAGCGACGGCAAGGAACAGGGCTACGCGATGGGTTTCCTGGTCAACGACGAGAACGGGCGGTTGAGAATTTCTAACGATGGGGCGCAGGCCGGCACGCGAACCTACCTTCTCCTACTGCCGAAACAGAAATTCGCCATTGCCTTGATGACCAACCTGGAGAGGGCAGCCTGCGAAGAACTGGTGCCGAAGATTATCGAGGCGCTGGAAGAAAAATAGAAGGAGTAAGATCACCATGAATCGCGTTTATGTCATTGCGGTAATCATTCTCTCCTTCTCTTCTATAACTGGCGGTCAAACCGCAGCGGGGAAATCTGCGCCGGTTAGCAGGAGTGAGCAAACCATCAAAGCTCTAGAGCATACCTATGCTGAAGCGGTTATGCGGCAGGATGTGCCGGCGCTCGACCACCTCCTCGCCGACGATTTTATCGCGACCAGTAGTCGAGGCGAGCTGAGGAATAAAGGCCAGGAGATAGACGACATCCGCCCGAATCCTGACTATGTCATGAAGGCTTTCGATGTTGATGAGGTGAATGTCCGCATCTTTGGAGAAACCGCTATCGTTACAGGACGCTCTACTTTAAAGGCTAGCTACAAGGGGCGAGATAGCACCAGTTTGTTCCGTTATACGCGCGTCTATGCAAGGCGAAAAGGCAAATGGCAGGTTGTCGCTCAACAATTGACTCGTATTCCACAGCAGTAATTGAAGCCATAGCCAGTATAACCGGAAAGCGGCGAGCGAGTTTCTTTCAATGCGCCGCGCCCGATTATACCATGCGTTAGACGCTTGCCCTGGCATAGAGTGCCCTCGCTGAACTCGCCAGTTCGCTGTGCCGTATGGTCTCTCAGAGAGGTGAAAAATGTATTGTTCAACATGCGGTTCGGCAGTCTCACCAAACCTGACCTATTGCAATCAATGCGGAGCCCGGTTGAGCGGGGCGAAAGGCGATAATCCCAAATCATCAGAGGTGAAGCCGGAAACGCTCGTGGGGGCGATAGCCGCTGTATTCATCTTCGGCCTCGGCGCGATCATCTTCTTGGCGATGGCAATGAAAATGGTGTTCGGAGCTGATAATCCGGGGCTGATTATCTTCTTCACGCTGTTTAGCTTTCTGATCATGCTTGGAGTCGAAAGCGCGTTCATCTGGATGTTATTGGGCCGCAAGAAAGGTGCTAAAGAAGCTGACGACACGAAGCGACTGAAGAAGCAAACGGCGAAAGCGCTTGATGAAGCGAGGGCGGGCATGCTTGCAGAGCCAGCGTTCAGCGTTACCGAGCACACCACGCGCACGCTAGAGCCTGTAGAGGTGAAGCACACAGCGGAATGAAAAGGCGACGCTCAAGACGCCCGCCGCGCCTGACCAATGCCGCAACTGGAGCGCAGCGAGCCAGTTTCTTATGATTTCTTCCAGGTCTCAGTGACGCCGCTCATCCTCGCGGTCTTCGCGTCTTTCTACAAAGACGTGGTAGGTCACAGTATCCCACGCATTGTGAATGCCAATGAAGAGCAGCAACAGGGCCGAAGCGCCAACGCCAAACATCGCCGCGCGCGTATGTGAGCGAGCGGCCAATGTCGAGAGCGCGAGTAGCGCGTACGCCGCCAGAGGCAGCAGCGCATGAAACAGCCAATCCTGGAACTCTGGTCGGTAGGTGGTCTGCGCTCGCATGCGCCGAGTCACGATCAGCACATACGCGACGCCGCCAAGACCCACGAGTCCGCAAATCACTGCGGCGGGCAGAATCGCTTGCCAGGGCGCGCGGATGATTGCTGACAGCAGCAACGCGGTGCCGAAATGAACGATTGTCGGGGTCGCAAAGGCGGCGCCGGCATCCGCCTCAGGTCGTTGCGGCCTGCTGGCTACGAGTGTCATCACGACAAACTGCAAGCCGATCAGCGCACCCGCAGCCGAGCCGACAATTAAGTAAAAGCTGTCCCATTCGGCAAGCTCAGACATGTCGTCACCTAATCCGCAAGGCTGTGTGCCAGCCGCTCTCAAATCTATCTCGTTCAGCGACCGGTCATATTCGCCAGGTTTTCCGGGTATCGCGCCCCTTGCACGCTGATCTCTGAAGCGGCGCTATCGATCTCGCGGAGATCATCAGCCGTAAGCTCGACGGAGACTGCCCCAATGTTTTCCTCCAGGCGATGCGGCTTCGTGGTGCCTGGGATCGGCGCGATCCACGGCTTTTGCGCAAGCAGCCAGGCAAGCGCAATCTGCGCCGGGGTCGCTTGCTTCTGTTCAGCGATCCTGCCAAGCAGATCGACCACTGCCTGATTCGCTCTCCGAGCCTCCGGCGTAAAGCGCGGGACGATGTTGCGGAAGTCTGAGCTGTCGAACGTCGTGTTCTCGTTGATCTTGCCGGTGAGGAAGCCTTTGCCAAGCGGGCTGAACGGAACGAAGCCGATTCCGAGCTCCTCAAGCGTCGGCAGCACTTCCGCTTCAGGCTCCCGCCACCACAGCGAGTATTCGCTCTGGAGCGCCGCGACCGGCTGGACGGCGTGTGCGCGGCGGATCGACTGTACGCCGGCTTCGGAAAGACCGAAGTGCTTGACCTTGCCCTCCTGAATCAACTCCTTCACTGCGCCGGCGACCTCTTCGATGGGCACCTCCGGGTCAACGCGGTGTTGGTAGAACAGATCGATAGCTTCGACCTTGAGTCGCTTGAGCGAAGCTTCCGCAACCGCTTTGATGTGCGCTGGCCGACTATCGAGCCCCGCCAGACCCCGCTCCGCCGTGGGATCAAGTTTGAACCCGAACTTCGTCGCGATCACCACCCGGTCACGGAAGGGGGCGAGGGCTTCGCCTACAAGTTCTTCGTTCGTGAATGGCCCATACGCTTCAGCGGTATCAAAAAAGGTGACGCCGCGTTCGACGGCAGTCCGAATCAATGAGATCATCTCCTGCTTGTCTGCCGCAGGGCCGTAGCCGAAGCTCATGCCCATGCAGCCCAATCCGATAGCCGAGACTTCCAGGTTGCTATTTCCAAGTTTGCGCTTCTGCATAATTTCTCCTTCGAGGCGCCCTCCCAGGGCTGACCTTAACTTTCTCCAAGTATTATTCTGGTTTCGCTCGCAAGCACTTTTTGCGTCCTCTGCGTTATTTTGATTATAAGGCTCTCAGATAGCGGGCGGTACTGAGGATTCTCGCGAATCCTTGGACAATCCTGCAAAAACGCGGCGCGTGACGTGCTGATCGAAGACAAAGCGATTAATATGAGTTTATGAGCCACCGAGCAGCGGAACGCGAGCAGCAAAGAATGCAAATCAATAGAGAAGAGCTGGTCGAGCGGATGGCCCGCACCCTTCCCGACGACCGCGTCGTGGAGGTCTTTCCCGGCTTACTTCTCGGTCGTTCATCACAACCGACGGAGAAGATGCATACGGTGTTCACGCCGGCCTTTTGCGTCATTGCGCAGGGCAGCAAGCAGGTGCTTTTAGGCGAGGAAGTCTTCCGCTACGATCCGGGCCACTACTTAATCTCGACGGTTGATCTGCCCATCGTCAGCCACGTCATCGAAGCGTCTGAGGAACGCCCCTATTTCAGCTTGCGGCTAAATCTCGATACGGCTCTAGTCGCCTCGGTCATGATGGAATCGGGCATCGAGAATAGAAAAGGCGATGCGAGCGTCAAGGCGATGGACGTCAGCTCGATTGACGCCGATATGCTGGACGCGGTTGTCAGATTGGCCCGGCTGCTCGACACGCCGGGCGAGATGCAGGCGCTTGCGCCGCTCATCATCAGAGAGATTGTCTACCGTCTTTTGCGGGGAGAGCAAGGCGCGCGGCTCAGCCATCTGCTGGTCGCGGGCGGCGACACGCGGCGCATTTCTAAGGCCGTCGAGCAGCTCCGCGAAAACTATGACCAGCCGCTGAGAATTGAAAATATCGCGCGCGAGCTGGGCATGAGCGTTTCCGGCTTCCATCATCACTTCAAGTCGGTGACGACGATGAGCCCTTTGCAGTTTCAGAAACAACTCAGACTCCAGGAAGCGCGCCGTCTGATGCTTGGCGAAGCCCTGGACGCCGCGAGCGCCGGGTTCCGTGTCGGCTACGAAGACCCCTCGTACTTTAGCCGCGAGTACAAAAAGCTTTTTGGCGCGCCGCCGCAACGCGACATCGCCAAGCTGCGCAGCGCCCTTGAGCTTTAAGAACGTGTCAATTGCTGTTTTCACTCTAACCGTCAACCGGCGGCGACACGGCTCCCATTTTTCCTTGTCACTCGTCGCGCCAGGTTGTATAAAGAGCAAGCTAGACTTGTTTCTTTTCTCATCCATCAACAACCACGCGAGGTGGCTTCAATGAAGAAAGCAATCACCCTCACAGTCAATGGCGTGACCCAGCATCGCGAGGTCGAGCCGCGAATGTTGCTCGTCCATTATTTGCGCGATGTGCTCGGCCTGACCGGCACGCACGTCGGCTGTGAGACATCGATCTGCGGCGCATGCACGGTGCTGCTCGATGGTCAGTCGGTCAAATCCTGCACAGTCTTTGCCGTGCAGGCCGAAGGCTGTCAGGTCACGACCATCGAAGGCATGGCGGCCAATGGCCAGTTGCATCCCGTGCAGGAAGGCTTCTGGGAAAAACATGGCCTGCAATGCGGCTACTGCACGCCGGGCATGATCATGGCGGCGGCACAGTTGCTGGCGCGCAATCCTGAGCCCGGCGACGACGAGATTCGCCACGGGCTCGAAGGCAATCTTTGCCGCTGCACCGGCTACCAGCACATTGTCGAAGCCGTGCGCTATGCCGCCGGCAAGATGAAAGCGGCATCGGGAGACTAAAAGAGAGTGACAAGTGACAAGTGACAAGTGACAAGAGCGTGTCTGTAATGCTGCAATGCTCTCCCACTCATTACTCCTCACTCATCACTTCTTGTCACTTGTCACTCGTCACTTCTGGAGGATTTATGTCCAATCGATTCGTCGGCAAGAGCGTCAAGCGGACTGAAGACCCGCGGCTGATTCAAGGGATCGGCCACTACGTTGACGACATCAAGCTCGCGGACACGCTCACGGTCATGTTCCTGCGCTCGATGTACGCGCACGCGCGGATCACCAGCATCGATGTGAGCGAAGCGGCGCACGCGCCCGGCGTCGTCGCCGTCTATACCGGCAAGGATATGGCGCAGAAAGTCGGCCCGGTGCCCTGCGCCAGCGCCGGCGCGATCCCCGGCCTGCGCATCCCGGATTACCGCGTGCTGGCGACTGACCACGTTGTCTTTGTCGGCCACCCCATTGCCGCCGTCGTCGCGACGGATCGCTACGCGGCGCGCGACGCCATCGATCTCATCATGGTCGATTATGAAGAGCTGCCCGCTGCCGTTGACCTGGAAGCGGCAGCCGCGGGCGGCCCGGCGATTTATGAAGCGTACGGCGACAACATCGCCTATAAGCTCACAGCCGGCGAAGGCGACATTGACGCGGCGCTCAAGGGGGCCGATCACGTCGTCAGTCAGCGCATCGTCCATCAGCGGCTCGCGCCCATAGCGATGGAGCCGCGCGGCGTGCTGGCGCGTTACCTGCCGGGCGAGAAGGAATTGACGATCTGGTCTTCGACACAGATTCCCCACCTGATGCGCACGCAGGTGGCGCTAATGCTCGGCGTTCCGGAGAACAAGCTGCGGGTGATTACCCCCGAAGTCGGCGGCGGCTTCGGCTCGAAGCTCAACGTCTATGCCGAAGAGGCGCTGCTCGGCTGGATCGCCATGCAGCTCGGCGCGCCGGTCAAATGGATCGAGACGCGCCGCGAGAATATGCAGGCGACGATTCACGGGCGCGGGCAAGTGGGCACGCTCGATGTCGGCTTCAACAACGACGGCACGCTCACCGGCCTGCGCTGGAATGTGCTGGCCGACATGGGCGCTTACATGCAACTGCTGACGCCGGCCATCCCGACGCTGACGGGGTTGATGCTGTCGGGCTGTTACAAGATTCCCGCCATTCAGATCAACATCACCGGCGTCTTCACTAACAAAGTCGCGACCGACGCCTATCGCGGCGCGGGCCGGCCCGAAGCGACTTATGTGGTCGAGCGGGCGCTCGATCTGGTCGCTGCCGAACTCGGCATGGATACCGTGGACGTGCGGCGCAAGAACTTCCCGAAGCCGGACGAGTTTCCATTCAAGACGGCGACGGGGCTGTTCTATGACAGCGGCAACTATGAAGCGGCGCTCGATAAGGCGCTCGGTATTGCCGATTACAAGGCCCTGCGCGAAGAGCAGCGCAAAGCGCGCGACCAGGGGCGTTTGCTCGGCATCGGCGTTTCGACCTATGTCGAGATTTGCGCCCTCGGCCCGTCGCAGGCGATGCCCGCCGGCGGTTGGGAGAGCGCCACCGTTCGTATTGAGCCGACTTGCAAAGTCACCGTGATGACCGGCTCGTCGCCGCACGGCCAGGGGCAGGAGACCTCGTTTGCGCAGATTGTCGCCGACCAGCTCGGCATTGATATCGATGACATCACGGTGATTCACGGCGACACAGCGATTGTGCAATACGGCATCGGCACCTTCGGCAGTCGCGCCACGGCGGTCGGCGGCACCGCGGTTTATATGGCGGTCGAGAAGCTGATCGAGAAGGCCCGGCAGATCGCCGCGCACATGCTCGGCGTTGATGCCGCGAGTGTCGCTTTCAACGAAGGCAAGTTCACGAAAATGGCTGCCAGAGCCGCTTCGGCGACGTCCAACGAAGTGCCTGAGCCGGTGATGCCGGCGGGCCAGGCGCCGGCAGGCGCGCTGCCCGAGCCCGAAGACGACGGCAAGCAGGTGACGATTCAAGACGTCGCGCTGGCGGCGCACCTGGCGCGCGAGATTCCGCCGGGGCTTGAGCCGGGGCTGTCGGCGACGCACTTCTTCGAGCCGACAAATTTCACCTTCCCGTTCGGCACGCACATCGCCGTCGTCGAGGTGGATCGCGACACCGGCGACATCAAGTTCCTACGCTACGTCGCCGTGGACGATTGCGGCAAAGTAATCAACCCGATGCTGGTTGACGGGCAGGTGCATGGGGGCATCGTGCAGAGCATCGGCCAGGCGATGTATGAAGAGGTGGTCTATGACGAGCAGGGCCAGCTTGTCACCGGCACGCTGATGGATTACGCCGTGCCGAAGGCGGCGATGATCCCGCTGATGGAGCTTGACCGCACAGAGACGCCGTCGCCGGTCAACCCCATGGGCGTCAAAGGCGTCGGCGAAGCCGGAACGATTGGCGCCACCCCGGCAATCGTCAACGCCGTCGTTGACGCGCTCGCGCCGCTCGGCGTGCGCCACATCGATATGCCGCTCAAGCCGGAAAAGATCTGGCAGATTGTCAGTCAGCAGGGCTGAGCTTAAGGAGAGATCATGGTTCCAACGCAATTCGATTACCTGACGCCGGCGACGCTCGACGAAGCGCTCGCCTTGCTCCAGCAGCACGCCGCCGACGCCAAGATACTGGCCGGCGGCCACAGCCTCATCCCGGCGATGAAGCTGCGGCTGGCGCAGCCCGCGGTCTTGATCGATATCGGGCGCATCCGTGACCTGGCTTACATTCGCGAAGAAGGCGATAGGATTCACATCGGCGCGATGACGACGCATTTTCAGATCGAAGCCAGCGACCGGCTGCGCGACATCTGCCCGATCTTGCCCGAAGCCGCGACGCAGATCGGCGACGCGCAGGTACGCAATCGCGGCACGCTGGGCGGCAGCCTGGCGCACGCCGACCCGGCGGCGGATTGGCCGGCGGTGATGATCGCGCTCAGGGCAGAGATGGTCGCCGTCGGCGGCAGCGGCGAGCGCGTGATCGCGGCGGATGATTTCTTTGTCGATATGCTGACGACGGCGCTGGACGCGGGCGAAATCCTCCGCGAGATTCGCATCCCCGTGCCCGCGGGGCGCTATGGCCAGGCGTATGTGAAGGCGGCGCAGCCGGCCTCCGGGTTTGCGGTCGTCGGCGTCGCCGTGCACCTGGTGCGCGATGCGGGCGGCGCGTGTGAATCCATAAGCGTCGGCATCACCGGCGTGGCTTCAAAGGCTTATCGCGCCAACGGCGCGGAAGCGGCGCTCAAAGGATCAGGGCTCGACGAGCAGGCCATCGCCACGGCGGCGGCGACTGCCGCCGATGGCGTGACCATCAATGGCGACATCTACGCTTCAGAGAGCTATCGCACACATCTCGCACAGGTCTACACGGGCCGCGCCGTTCAGGCGGCGACCGCGCGCGCCAAATAGTGACAAGTGACGAGTGACAAGAGGTGAAGCCCGCTTGTCCTTACTTGTCACTCGTCACTTGTCACTTGTCACCCTATGAAGATCGAAGGCACACAGGAAGTCCAGGCGCGCCGCGAGCGTGTCTTTCAGGCGCTGGTTGACCCGGCGGTATTGCAACGCTGCATACCGGGCTGCGAGCGGCTTGAGCAAGTCGCGGAGAATCATTTTTCGACGACCTTGCGCGCCGGCGTCGGCTCGATCAAAGGCGTCTTTACCGGCAACGTGCGGCTCGAAGAGGTGCAGCCGCCGGCGCACTTTCGCATGGTGGTAGATGGCAAAGGCCAGCCCGGTTTCTTGAAAGGCGCGGGCACGCTCGACCTCGAAGAGCGCGACGGCGCGACGGTGGTGAATTATAGCGGTGACGTGCAGGTCGGCGGCACGATTGCCGGCGTCGGCCAGCGCATGATTCAAGGCGCGGCGCGCATGATGCTCGCGCAATTCTTCACCGCCATCGAAGCCGAAGCGCAGACCAAAGCCGACGAAGCGCCTCCCGAGCACGGCTTTTTTCGAACAACCCTGAGGTGGCTCTCAGGGCGACTGCGGCGATTGTTCAGGAAAACGGGCCGACCGATGTTGTAAAATGGTAACGGGAGAAGTAAAGATGGCCTGGCAAGATCGCATAACGATAGACCCTGCGGTGCTGGTTGGCAAACCTGTCATCAGAGGGACTCGTCTTGCCGTCGAGTTCATTGTTGATCTGCTGGCTCATGGGTGGACGGAGGAGGAGTTGCTGCGCAACTATCCCGGAATCACCGCCGAAGATATTCGCGCCTGTCTCGCCTATGCCAGCGCCTTGCTCCATGCCGAGAAAGTCTATCCGCTAGCCTGACCGGTGCTAAAAGTTTTAGCTAATGAGAATTTTCCAGGTGATGCCGTTCTCTGTCGTTGAAGAAACTCGTATACGCATGACGCCTGTGCCCTGAAATAAGGGGATGCTTACATGATCATCACCACCGAGTACGTCGACATCCCGGTTGATGGCAGCCCCATGCGCATGCTGGTTGCCGCGCCGCGCGCCGAGGGTCGTTATCCCGGCATTCTGCTTTATTCGGACATCTTTCAGCTGACCGGGTCAACCACCCGCGCCGTGATGCGGTTGGCGGGGTATGGCTTCGTCGTCGCCGCGCCGGAGATTTATCACCGCATCGAGCCGGCGGGGACGGCGATTGCCTTTGACGACGCCGGACGCGACCGCGGCCTTGCGGACGCCACGCGCACCGCGGTCGCCGAGTTCGACGCCGACGCCCGCGCCGCGCTCGACTGGTTGAGCCGCGAGCCGCGCGTTGCGGCGGGAGAGTTGGGCGCCTGCGGGTTCTGCATCGGCGGTCATCTGGCGTTCCGAGCGGCGCTGCAACCAGACGTGCGCGCTACGGTCTGCTTTTATCCCACCGGCCTGCACAACGGCAAGCTCGGCAAAGATGCCGACGCCGGCTCACTTGAGCGCGCCGCCGAGATTAGCGGTAACCTGCTGCTCGTCTTCGGCTCGCTTGATCCTCACGTCCCCGAAGCAGGGCGCGCGCAGATCGGGCAGGCGCTCAGGCAGGCCGGGACGCAATTCAATGTCAGCCTCTACCCGGCAGAGCACGCGTTTATGCGCGACGAAGGGCCGCGCTACGATTCGGAAGCGACCGATCAAGCGTGGGCCGAAGCCATCGCCTTTTACCGCCGCACGCTCGGCATCAGCCGATAATCGCCGTCCGAGGCGTACGAATCCCGCCCCGCCCTGCCACGCTAAAGAATCCTGAAACCTTTTGCCGCCGCCGCGCACTCACTCGGCAGGCGAGGCGGAATTGTGCCTGTGAGTTTGCAAATTTTGGAACTCATCCGTTGAATCGCGCGAGTAATCAGTTGGCTACCACACCACCACGAAGGAGGGACGATTCGCAATGAAACGGACTATTATGCTCGCTTTAGGGACGGTGCTGATCATCAGCTCGGCGGTGCTGGCCGCGCCCGCAGACCAGGACAAGATCGAGCGCCCACGGCGCATTACGATGCCATCAAGTAGTTATCTGGGCGTTGAGATCGAAGAAGTGACCAGTGAAGTCGCCGGGCGCTTGCGGCTGCGCGAAGAGCGCGGCGCGTGGATTACCAGCGTGACCGGCGATACGGCAGCGGCCAAGGCCGGTTTGCAGAAAGACGATGTCATCGTCCGCTGGAACGGCGAGCCGGTCGAGAGCGCTCGCGCCTTGAGCCGCCACCTGCGCGAAACGCCGGGCGGCCGCAACGTCAAGCTCGGCGTGCTGCGCAATGGCAGCGAGATGGAAGTCGCCGTGACGCTCGGCAACCGCGCCGATTATCTCAGCCACATCAGCGCCGCAACCACCGCGCCGCGCGCCCGGATGATTACCCGCCCGGCCATCGCCGCCCGCGCTTACGGCTTCGGCGGCGCGCGCTTAGGCATCTCTTTGCAGAGCATGTCGCCGCAGCTCGCGGAGTATTTCGGATTACAGAATCGCAATGGGGCGCTCGTCACCTTTGTCCATCCCGACTCGGCGGCGGCGCGCGCCGGCATCAAAGCCGGCGACGTGATTCTGTCAATTGGCGGGGTAACGGTTGACCACCCCGGAAGCGTTAGAGAGGCCCTGGGCAACCGCAGCGAAGGCGCGGTCGAAGTGAAGGTGATGCGCGACCGCCAGGAGCGCACCCTGACCGTGCAGCTCGAAAAGAGCAAGACCTCGATGGTCTGGTCGGATGATGACGCCGACGTGATCGTCTCAGAGGCGCTGGTCGAGCCGTTTGAGATCGGCCCGATCACCATCGGGCCATTCGATTTTGCGCCGGTCGCCATCCCGCAAATTCACATTGACGCGATGCCGCCGGTGGTTATTCCCGAAATGAACATCGCGCCGGTGGCCATTCCGCAAATGCGGCTCGCGCCGATGAGCTTCCCGCGGATGGCAATCCCCAAGATCAACATGCCGAAGATTGTCGTGCCGCCCGTCCGCATCGTGGTGCCGGAAATCGTTTTCCGCACGGAAGTCTGAGCCTGCCAGGTCTAGAGCGGATTTCATTGGGGTGTGGCGCAATGCGGTTAGATTGCGCATTGGCTCGCGCAATCTAACCGCATTGCGCCACATCGCAAATTGACGGGCGGCTGACCGGGCCGCCCGTCGCGCCCGTTCTCTTGCCTAGTGACCGCAATCCAAGTTGACTGCCGATGTTATCGCCCTATACGATGTAACCACTTTGTTACGACCGCGTGGGAGCTTGTTACCGACGAGTAACGAAGCGCTGCAATCAAAATTCAAGCAGGCGAGGCAACTATGGGCTTGATACCACGAGAAGAAAAATACTTTACTATGCTCAGTCAGCTTGCCGCGCAGGTGCAGAAGGGCGGCGAAATCTTCGCGAGGATTTTCGAGGACTACCAGCACCTGGGGCGCTATGCCGAAGAGATCAAGGCGGTCGAGGTGGGCTGCGACGAGATGGGCGCGAAGATCACGCAGAAGCTCAATTCGAGCTTCATCACGCCGATTGACCGCGAAGACATTTTCCTGCTGGTCACCGAGCTTGACGACGTCATTGACATGATTACCGACCTGGCGCGGCGGCTCGACATCTACAGCGTCAGCGGGCCGCGCCCCGAAGCGGTCGAGATCGCCCGCATCCTCTATAGCGCCACAGGCGAGCTGGCCGACGTCTTCGCGCTGCTTGAGGGCGGGCGCGGCGTCGGCGAGCATCTGCAAAATATCAACCAGCTCGAAAAGCGCGGTGACGCGCTCTACCGCGAAGCCATCCGCCGGCTCTTCAAGGAAGAAAAAGACCCCATCGAAGTCATCAAGTGGATGTCGCTCTTCGAAGAACTGGAAAATTCGATTGACCGCTGCAAGGACGTCGCCGAAGCTCTCGAAGCTGTCGTCGTCAAGAATAAATGACAAGTGACGAGTGATAAGTGACAAGAGCCTGATGGGCAGGTTCGCAATTCCGTCACGGCTTACTTGTCACTTGTCACTCGTCACTTGTCACCCTCCGGGAGGTCTGCCCGAATGACAGCGCTGCTCGCGTTGGTTCTTTTCATCATCCTCGTCGCGTTGATCTTTGATTTCGCCAACGGCTGGCACGACGCGGCGAATTCGATAGCCACGGTGGTTTCGACGCGCGTGCTGACGCCCGGCCTCGCCGTGATTTGGGCTGCCTTCTTTAACTTCATCGCCTTTCTCATCTATGGAACGCATGTGGCGAAGACGGTCGGCGGTGACTTAATTAACATCACGCTGATTGACAAGCAATGGCAGTTATGGGTGCTGCTGTGCGCCCTGCTCGGCGCTATCGCCTGGAACGTCATCACCTGGTATTACGGCTTGCCTTCGAGTTCGTCGCACGCGCTGGTCGGAGCTTACGCGGGCGCGGCGATTGCCGAGGCGATTGCGGCTCAGCGAGGCATCGCCGGCCTGCTCAAACCCGAGGGCTGGATCAAGACGATCATCTTCATCTTCGTTTCGCCGCTGGTCGGGTTAATTCTCGGTTTTGCCATCATGGTGGCGATTATGTGGATTTTTCGGCACTTTTCGCCCGAACGAGTGGATCGCATCTTTCGCAAAGGTCAGCTTCTGTCGGCGGCGCTATTCAGTCTCGGCCATGGCGGCAACGACGCGCAGAAAACCATGGGCATCATCACGACGGTGCTGGTGGTCTACTTCACGCAACAACATGGGAATGACCCAAGCAACCCGATGCGGCTAGGAGCTGATGGGTCGCTGCCGGCGATCCCCTTCTGGGTGGTCATTAGCTGTCAGGCGGCAATCGGCCTGGGGACGCTCTCCGGCGGTTGGCGTATCGTGCATACGATGGGTTCGCGCTTGACGAAGCTCAAGCCGGTCGGCGGCTTTGCGGCAGAGACGGCGGGCGCAGCGACGTTGGCGATGGTGACGTTCGGGGGCATCCCCGTGAGCACGACCCACACGATCACCGGCGCGATTGTCGGCGTCGGCGCGACCCGGCGCTTGTCGGCGGTGCGCTGGGGCGTGGCGCGCACGGTCATCTGGGCATGGGTGTTGACCATCCCGGCGTCGGCCTTGATCGCCGCGCTATCGTTCTTCATCGTCCGGCTCTTGCATCGTTAGACCTCTCAAGTAACGAGGACGCAATGAAAGCCATACGTGCGCATCAGTGGTGCGAGCCGCAAGGGTTGGTCATGGACGAAGTCGAGCGCCCCGCGCCCGGCGCCGGCGAAGTCTTGATTCGCGTGCGCACGGCGGCGTTGAACTTCCCCGACATTCTGCTGATCGCCGGCAAGTATCAGGTCAAGCCGCCGCTGCCGTTTTCGCCCGGCATGGAAGTCGCCGGCACCATCGAGCAGCTCGGCGAAGGCGTGACCTCGTTCACACGGGGAGAGCGCGTGCTGGCACAGCTCGGGCTCGGCGGCTTTGCCGAGTATGCCGCCGCGCCCGTAGCCAATGTGCAGCGGCTGCCCGAAGCGATGAGCGATGAAGAAGCCGCGGGCTTTGGCATCGTCTACCAGACGTCGTATTTCGGGCTCGCCGACCGCGGGCAGTTACGCGCGGGCGAGACCGTGCTGGTACATTCAGCCGCCGGCGGCGTCGGACTGGCCGCTGTGCAGATCGCTCGCGCGCTGGGCGCGGGCCGCATCATCGGTACGGCAAGCTCGGACGACAAGCTTGCGGTGATTCGTGACAGCGGCGCAGACATCGCCATCAATTATCAGAGCGAAGATTTTGTCGAAGTCGTCAAGCGCGAAACCCGTGGGCGCGGCGCCGACATCATCTATGACCCGGTGGGCGGCGAGACCGGCGAGCGCAGCACCAAGTGCATCGCCTTTGAGGGGCGCTTGATCGTCATCGGTTTTACGAGCGGCAAGTTTCCCACCTTCGTCGGCAATCACATCCTGGTCAAAAACTATAGCGTCGTCGGCTTGCACTGGGGCGCTTACCGCCAGCACAACCCGGCGAAGATCGAGCAGGGCTGGCGGGCGTTGTTCGAGATGTACGAAGCCGGCCGCCTGAAGCCGGTGATCGGCGGCCTCTACCCGATGGAGAAGGTCGCCGACGCGATGAATTTCTTGACCTCGCGGCAGGCGGTTGGAAAAATCGTCCTGCGCTGGTAAACGGCTCTCACTGTGCGGCGCGAGGAGCATCCCTTGGAATCTGATCGTCAAAACCGCATCGCTGCTGATCGGCTGGTCTGGTTGAGCCGCGCCGTGCTGCTGGCATTCGCCTGTGTCGCTTTGGTCCACCTGGCGCGACCGATACGCGCCGGCCAGGAAGAGCAAGGCGGCGCACAGATTCGCCTCGGGGCGCGGCTGTTCAAAGAAGACCGCTTCGCTTCGGGCAAGGGCGACCTCATTATGAGCTGCGCCCACTGTCACCAATCCGGCGAAGAGCCGGAGCGTGTGCGGGCTTTCACGGATAGCTTCACGCGCAGCTGGGTGCCTTGGCGTTCGGGCGACCCGCGCCGCGAAGGGGTGCGGAACGCGCCGACGCTCTTTGATGTCACCGCCATGCCGCGCCTGCACTTTGACGGCGAGTTTGCATCGCTTGAGGCACTGGTCCGCGGGACGCTCGCGGGCCGCAATTATGGCTGGCTGCCGGGCGAAGAGGACGAAGCGCGCCGGCAGGTCTATCAAACCCTGATTAATGATGTAGGCGGCGCCACGACAGTCGCTTACGCCAAACAGTTCAAGGAAGCCTTCGGCGTCGAGCTTGAACGGCTCGGCCCTGAGCAGGTGATGGAGTTGATTGGCAAGGCCATCACCGCTTATATGCGGACGCTCAAGTCGGCGCAGGATTCGCCTTACGACCGCTTCATTCAGGCTAATGGGTTGGACGCGCGCCCAGCGCAGGGCGAGAGCGCCACCGCTTATGGCGCGAGAATCTTGCGGCGAGTGGACGAGCTTGAATCGCGCGGCGCGCTGAAGCTGTCGAAAGAGTTCGACGCCGAGGCGCTCGACGGCCTGAAGCTCTTTTTGCGCACCGAAGGCGGCGCGCGCGTAGGCAACTGCGTCGCCTGTCATGTGCCGCCATTGTTCACCGACGCTTCGTTTCACAATCTTGGCATCACCCAGAGCGAATACGATCAGGTTCATGGCGAAGGCCGATTCGTGGCGCTACGCATTCCCGCTGCTGCCGACGCCCATCGCCCGTTACGCGACTGCCGCGAGACGCCGGTAGAAAATAGGCCGGAGCGCGTTGATCTGGGCTACTGGAATTTTGTGAAGCTTGATGATGCGACGCTGCGCCGGCAGGGCGAGAGCGACGAGCGCTTCTTGCGGCGAATGATCGCCACGTTCAAAACGCCGACGCTGAGAAACCTGGCCTACTCGCGTCCCTACATGCACAACGGCGCTTACCCGTCGCTTGAAAGCGCCATAAGCGAGCTGTCGCGACTTGCCCGCATGGCGCGTGAAGGGCATGTCCGCGAGGCCGACGACGGGCTGGCAAAGATTCAACTAAGCGAGAGCGATATTCGCCCGCTGGTGGTTTTCCTGACCGCTTTGAATGAAGACCTGAAAGAAAAATTGATGACAGCCGCGCGCTAGAGCGATTTTCGATTGCCTTTGCGATGTAGCGCAATCTAACAGATTGCGCGAGCCGCGGCGCAATCTAACCGCATTGCGCTACCAATAAAAGAAAGGGCGACCTTTGAGGGTCGCCCTTCTCGTTCGTGCGACGGCCTCATTGCGCGTCGCGGCGTTTGCCCCAGGTCGGCGGCGGCGGCTCTTTGCCCATGCGCTCGACCGGGTGTTCTTTCAATTGCTTCATGGCTTCCTGCACGGCGCGCTCAAGCTGCGGGTCGTGGCCGGCGATCACTTCTTTCGGCCAGTTCTCTACGTCGATGTCGGGAGCCGTCCCTTCATTCTCGACTGCCCAGCGGCCTTCGCGCGAGAAGAAGCCGCCGCGCGGCGCGATCATCGAGCCGCCATCCACGAACGTCGGCGTGTCCGCCGTGTGCACCAGCCCGCCCCAGGTGCGCTTACCGACCAGCGCACCGATCTTGCGGTGCTTGAACATATAAGGCATCAGGTCGCCGCCCGAGCCGGCCATCTCGTTGATGACCATGACCTTTGGCCCCCAGATGCCTGCCGACGGACTGGTGAAGGGATAGCGCTCGCCTGCGACGTTGTTGAAGTAGCCGTCGAAGTCGCGCTGCAACACATCGATGATGTAATCGGCCGCCGAGCCGCCGCCATTGAAGCGCTCGTCAATGATCGCGCCTTTCTTATCTTGCTGCGAGAAGTAGTAGCGGTTAAAGCTCGCGTAGCCCGGCTGCCCGGTGTTGGGCACGTACACATAAGCGAGCTGGCCGTCTGACAATTTATCAACCAGCCGGCGGTTCGCTTCGACCCAGGCGCGCGTTCGCAGGCCCTGTTCGCTGGCCACGGGGACGACCGTCACCTGTCGCGCGCCGCTCAGGGTCGGGCGGCTGTTGACAGTGAGCGACGTCTGCCGGTTCGCCGTGCCGTCGAGCAGGCGGTAGATGTTGTCGGGTGCTTTCAGCTCGACGCCGTTGATGGCGAGAATGTAATCGCCCGCCGAAACATCGACGCCCGGCGCGGCGAGCGGCGCGCGCAGGTCGGGATTCCAGCTCTCGTTGTCATAGATGCGCGCGATCTTGTAATAGCCGCCGTCAATCGTGAAGTCCGCGCCCAGCAATCCGCTCGCCGATGATGGCAGGTCGGGCATGTCGCCGCCGCGCACATATGAATGGCCGATGGCGATCTCTGCGCCCATCATGTCGAGCAGGTAATTCAGATCGGCGCGGTGCATCACATAGGGCAGCAACTGGCCATACATCTCTTTCATCTTTGGCCAGTCAGCGCCATGCAGATTGGGGACGTAGAGGTAATCGCGCTGGTTGCGCCAGCCTTCGTTGAATATCTGTTTGAACTCCTCCTTCGGGTCCAGGTACATGCGCAGCGCGACGTTCAATCTCCCCTGTCCCGCTTGCGGCGGGTTGCGGTCGGCGTCAACCAGGAAGAGTGCGGGCGTGGCATTCGCGCCCGTCGCATTCGCGGTGTTGCGTCCGCCGCCGCTGCCCGGCGTGCGATAAAGGAGCTTGTGGCCGTCGGCGCTGACGGCGTACTCGGCGACGCCATTGACGAACGTGGCCGCGCGGCGGTCGCTTAAACGATAGCGGTGCAACTCGCTGCCGGCCGGCGCGCCGTCAGGCCCGCCGCGCCCGCGCCCCGCGCCCGTCTCAAGGTAATAGACGGTGCCGGCGACGCCCGTGCGCAACTGCGAGTACTGCCGTTCGGGGACGCCCGGTATGGTGACGATGCGTTGCTGCAAGC